>CAZMTM010000071.1:0-3050 GCA_964569175.1 uncultured Gammaproteobacteria bacterium
AGTAATATAAAAACAAAAGTCGGTACCTCTTTCATTTCAACACCTCCTTTGTTAAACTAATAAACTGTTTTAAGTTTAACAGTTAATCAAAAATTAGGCAAGACTTTCTCAAAAAGTGGACAAATTTGTCCATTTTATCTATAATAACAGTATGCTTCTAAACGGTAGAAAAATAGCCAAAAAAATAGGGCAGCAATTAAAAAACGCAGTTAAAAAACAGGGAACTGCCCCCGGCTTAGCCGTAATTTTAGTCGGTAAAAACCCGGGATCGGTGGTTTATGTTAGATTAAAAGAAAGAGCTGCCCGCAAAATTGGCATCAAATTCAGCCGTTTTGATTGGCCGGCTAAAACCAGCCAGAAAAAAATCCTCGACTTAATCCAAAAATTAAATAAAAACAAAAAAATTCACGGGATAATCGTCCAGATGCCTCTGCCAAAACATCTCAATTCAAACCTGATTATCAAAACCATCCGCCCGGAAAAAGATATTGATGGATTTGGTCACCAATCACCTTTTGTTTCACCCACTCATCAAGGTATTCTTAAATTAATCAAAACCACTAATAAAAATCTCAAGAATAAAAAAGCGGTTGTTCTGGCTAAAAATTCTGTTTTTGCCGAGCCCCTGGCTAAACTTTTAACCAAACAGGGCGTCCAGGTTAAAATTAAATTAATTAAAGAAAAAAAATATTTATCAGCTCTTAAAAAGGCCGACATTCTAGTAGTAGCTCTTGGTCAAGCAAAATTTATTAAACCAAAAATGATTAAAAGGAACTCAATTATTATTGATGTTGGTTATAGCCGGGTTAAGGGTAAATCAATGGGTGATGTTGACCCAAAAGTAGCGCAAAAGGCATCGCATCTCTCTCCAGTCCCGGGCGGAGTTGGCCCTTTAACTGTGATATTCTTGTTAAAAAACGTCTATCTCTCAGCTAAAAAAGCTAAGAAGAGTAAAAAGATTAAAAAGAACAAAAAGTAGACTTGCTTTTTTCCTTGTTTTAAGCTACAATATATTTTAATATATCTAACCTAATAAAATTTTATTGTTTATTATGTCAAAAATATTAAACATAATTCAAATCATTATTTCAGTACTGTTGATTACTTGTATTTTATTGCAGTCACGCGGTAGTGGACTTTCCGGCTTATTTGGCGGCGGCGGAGAAATCTACCGGACCAGACGAGGATTAGAAAAAACCATTTTTACGGCCACCGTTGTCCTGGCTGTTATTTTCCTTGGCCTGGGCGTTGCTCGTTTGATTGTTGGTATGTAATTTTCTGGATATGTTAAATCGATTATTTAAGAAGCAAAACCATGTTCTTAGCTCTGATTTAGAACAGCGGGCTTTCAAACAGATTCTCAGAAAAAAAATTCCTACTCTAAGGCAGATGAAATATTTGGCCCGATTTATTGATTCTCAAGAAAAAAAATATATTACTATCCTTCTCTGTATCGGACTGCTCTCTTTCATTCTCTGTCTAGGGCGGGTTTATTTTTTTAGTTTAGAAGCCAGTCCAGCCCCGGGCGGAACTTATACCGAAGGTCTGGTCGGTCAACCCAAATTCATTAATCCAATTCTGTCAGCCAGTGATATTGATTCTGATTTAAATCGTTTGATTTTTTCCGGGTTAGTAAAGTACGACAAAAATTTAGATATAAAGCCAGATTTAGCCGCCAGCTTAAGCATATCAGAAGACCAAAAATTATATGATTTCTGTCTGAGGGAAAATATTTTCTGGCATGATGGGAAAAAATTGACTTTTGACGATGTTTTTTTTACTTTTGAATTAATTAATAACCCAGTCCTCAAGAATCCATTATTAGAGCGATTCAAAGACGTAAAACTTTGGCCAAAAAGCAAAAACTGTTTCCAATTTGAGCTCAAAAAACCATCTAATTTATTTCTGTCCGGTCTCACCCTAGGAATCCTGCCCAAACATATCTGGCAGAATGTCGTAGCGGAAGATTTCCCTCAATTCGAATTTAATCTCAAACCGGTGGGCAGCGGTCCCTTCAAATTTAAATCTCTGGCTAAAGATAAATCTGACACTCTAAAATTCTATACCCTGGTTAGAAATGAACAGTTTTATACTCAAATACCCTATCTCGAAGAAATAATCTTTAAATTCTACGCCAACTCAGAAATGGCCAGTCGAGCATTAAGAGCTAAAGAGATAGACGGCTTGGCCTACCCGCCCAAAGAAATCAGGGAAGAATTAAATAAAATCAAAGACTTAGAAAATCATCCGCTTGATTTACCATATTATACCGCCGTATTCTTTAATCTGCGAAATCCGGGAGAAAATCAGACTGCCTATCTCAGAGAAAAAGCAGTTAGAGAGGCTCTGGCACATTTAACCCCTAAAGCCGATATTTTCAAAAAAGTACTTTTTGGCGAGGGAAAAATGATCCACGGACCAATCCTCCCCCACTCTTTTGCTTTTAACTCACAGATTAAAAAATATAATTATGATTCTGAATTAGCAGAAAATATTCTTCTTAAAGCCGGCTGGCAGAAAAACCCCAACGGATTTTTAGTAAAAAACGGAAAAATTTTGGAAATAACCCTGACCACAGTTAACCAGCCCGACTTGCAGAAAACAGCCGAATTAATCCAAGGTGCCTGGCAAAGTATCGGCATCAGGATAAAATTAATAATCGTTACTCCTGAACAAATCCAGGAAATTATTAAAACACGCAATTTTCAATGTTTCCTTTACGGAATTTTGGAAAATTTTAACTCCGACCCCTATCCCCTCTGGCATTCTTCACAAACATCTCCACCTGGTTTGAATTTAACCGGCTTCAGCCACCGACGGGCCGATGAACTCTTAGAAAAAGCGGAATTAGCTAAAAATAAAAATGCTAAAAAAATCTACTGGTCTGAATTCCAGGAAATAATTGCCGACAACATTCCGGCCATTTTTCTCTATAACACCACTTCTGGTTATTTGGTAAATCAAAAAATAAGAGGAATAGATATCGTTCAGATTCAACACCCATCAGATCGTTTTATCGGGATTGAAAACTGGTATATTAGAACAAAAAG
>CAZMTM010000071.1:3060-4685 GCA_964569175.1 uncultured Gammaproteobacteria bacterium
AAGAGAAAAGAAAAAATGAGGGCGAGTGGTGAAATTGCTATACACGCTGGCTTCAGGAGTCAGTGGCCGCAAGGCCGTGAGGGTTGGAGTCCCTCCTCGCCCACCATATTTTTTATAAATTTTAGGTTTGCAGATTTGATTCCCGCCCCCGGCACCAAAACCAAAACAGAAATTTGTTAGATTTCTGTTTTTTTATTATCCCCAACACGAAATTGACAAAAATTTTTGTTGTGCTGAAATGCTGATAAGAGTTGTTCATTACATTACAGGGAGGAATAATGGAAAAAAATCCTAAATTGGAAGGTTCGGGATTGGTTGATGTTATCCCGCAGACGGGAAAGTGCCCAATGAAATGTTTAGAGTGTTATTATAATGAAGGTTTTTTTCGAACACTTGACGAGCCCTTGATGGTTACAATTGAAGAGGCTGAAGGTAAGATAGTACGCATAAACAGTGGCCATGATAGCAACATAAATAAAGAATTGGTAATTAAGGCAACGAAGATTTACCGGCACAAGTTCTATAATACCTCCATTCCTAATTTTGATTTTCCCGGACCAGTAGTATTTACCTACAATAGCCGGGATACGGATTTTACCTTTTATGAAGTGGAGGACGTTTCTAATATGATGTTTGTGAGAATCAGAGTGGATACATGGAACTTGATTAAGGTTGTTGATCCGGCAGTGACTTATTATACGAAAAAGGGCATCCCGGTAGTTTTAACCTTTATGCGCTACAGGAACAAGGATAACGTGAAGAAACTAAAGGATTACTATTTTAAGAAACACATCTTGAATTCTTACTGGTTAATTAAAGCCGGGCTATGGCGAAAAATAATGGATAGATATAAAGGAAATAACTTGGTTTTTTCTTGCGGTACACCCAAAAGTTCTTTTTGTAAAGATTGTCAGAACTGCGAAAAACTATACTGGAAATTTTACTGGCAAAAAATAACAAAGGAATCTTTCCAAAAATAAATAAATAAAACGGGCCCATCAATTGATGGGCCCGTCTCTTGTTTAAAATTTACCAACAAAAATTAAGTTATTAATACCTGTTTGCTCTATTTTTTCTTTATGCTACAATTAAAATATAAAATAACTTTTTCTTAAAAGTATAAGACTATTCGTACTATTAGTATGAATCAGTAATTTAGTAAGATACTATGAAACTATTTAGCGGTATTCAACCAACCGGACAAATTCATATCGGCAACTATTTTGGAGCCATTAAAAACTGGGTCCAGCTGCAAAAAAAATATAAGAGTATTTTTTGTATTGTTGATTATCATGCCATTACCGCTCCGTACCAAATTAAAAAAATGCCAAAACAAATTTTAAACCTGGCTATTGATTTAATTGCCTGCGGTATTGACCCGGAAAAATCAATCCTCTTTATTCAGTCAAATGTGCCGGAAGTTACTGAACTGGCCTGGATTCTTAATACAGTTACATCAATTGGCGATTTGCGCCGAATGACTCAATTCAAAAAAATAAGTCAGGCATATCCTAAAATCGACAAAGTGGCGTTTTTTGATTATCAGGTCTTAATGGCAGCTGACATTTTGCTATATAGGGCAGAGAAAGTAACTGTTGGAGAAGACCAGCTACAACACCTGGAAT
>CAZMTM010000072.1:0-4664 GCA_964569175.1 uncultured Gammaproteobacteria bacterium
TGTCTATCTTGTCTACCTCGCAGGGATTGATGACCGCCCGTCAGGCGCGCAGAAAGGCTCTGGGAGGGGAATTAATTTGTGAACTTTGGTAGTTAAATTATGTCGAGAGTTGGTAAAAAACCTATCCCTATTCCCGCTGGGGTTGAAATAAAAATAACAGCCCGTGATATTTTAATTCATGGGCCAAAAGGAGAGTTGACTCAATCTCTACCCGGTTTTCTTAAGATAGAAAAAAAGGATAATAAGTTGATGGTATCAGTCAAAAATCCTCAGGTTAAAAATGAACGGTCTTTATGGGGAACTATTGCACGGTTAATATCTAACATGATTGTTGGTGTTAGCAGAGGGTTCGAAAAAAAATTAGAACTAATTGGGGTTGGTTATCGGGTTCAGGCAAGCGATAATAAATTGACCCTCAATATCGGTTTTTCTCACCCGGTTGAGTTTTTGATTCCCGGGGGTATTGAGGCCAAAGTGGAAAAAAATATTATTACTATTAGCGGTATTGATAAACAATTGGTCGGTGAAGTAGCCGCTCAAATCAGACGTTTACGTAAGCCAGAGCCTTATAAAGGCAAGGGAATCAGATATGTTGACGAAGTTGTTAGAATAAAGGCGGGCAAAAAGGTGGCAGCGACCACTTAATAAAATAATTTAACTATGGTAATAAATAAAGGAAAATTAAGAGGAATACGACACAAACGTATTAGAGCTAAAATTAAAGGGACGGCTCAGCGCCCAAGGTTTTCTGTTTTTAGAAGCAATAGATATGTTTATGCTCAATTAATTGACGATGAAAAGAGCAAGACATTAGTCTCGGCCAGCAGTCAGGAAATAAAAAAATCAAGGGCTAAGACAAAAACACAGACTAAAGTAAAGTCTAAAAAAGAGAAAGAGTCTTCAACCACCCAGCGTGGAGAAAAAATAGCAGTGGCTTTTGAGGTCGGGAAGTTAGCGGCTAAAAAGGCATTGAAAAAGAATATTAAAAAAATAGTTTTTGATCGCGGAGGATATAAATATCATGGACGAATAAAGGCTGTGGCCGAAGGAGCACGAGAAGGGGGGTTGAAATTTTAAACGTAATATTAACTTAGTTTATTTATTAATAAATTCATATGCCTAAACCAAGAAGAGGAAGAAGAAATTCACCGAGAGTTAGAGTCAAGCCAGAATTTGACCAACAGTTGGTAGATTTAGCTCGCGTAACCCGGGTAGTCAAGGGCGGAAAACGATTAAGTTTTCGAGCTTGTATTGTTATTGGTGACCATAAAGGACGAGTCGGGAGTGGAGTAGCTAAGGCGGCTGATGTATCTATGGCTATTGAAAAAGCCGTTAGGCAAGCTAATAAAAATTTGATTAAAGTGACGACAGTTAACGATACCATTCGTCATTGGGTTAAAGTGAAATATGGTGCGGCTGTAGTTTTGCTTAGGCCAGCATCTCGCGGTCGCGGAATTGTGGCCGGTGGAGCGGTGCGAACTGTTTTAACTTTAGCTGGAGTAAAAAACATTACGGCCAAAATGTTGGGTTCAAAGAATAAAATAAATAATGTTAGAGCTACTATTCAGGCTCTAACACACCTGAGAAAAGTTGATCAATAGTTAATTTAATGATAAGCGAGTATTATGACTATTAATTTATCTAATATCGGTCCTAAAGCTGGGTCCAAACACAGGCGAAAACGGATTAGCCGGGGAACTTCCTCCGGACATGGCGCTTATTCTGGCCGCGGGCAAAAAGGGCAGAGGTCAAGGTCAGGCGGTAAGAAAAAACTTAAAATTAAGGGGTTGAAAAGTACTTTACGGCGTATTCCCAAGATGGGTGGTTTCAAAAGTTTAAAATCAAGACCAGCTATTGTTAATTTAAGAGATTTAGAAAAAAAGTTTAAAGAAGGGGCAATTATTGACCCTAAAACATTAGTTGAGAAGGGGCTGATAAGAACCGAGAAGTCTGGCGTAAAAATATTAGCCGAAGGAAAGATAACTAAGAAATTTACTATTAAAGCACAAGCTTTTTCCCAGAAGGCTTCCCAAATTATTAAGAAGGCTGGCGGAAAAACCGTAGAGCTGTAAAATATATATAGTATCAATTTAGTTATTAATTAAATTTTATTAAATTTTATTGAATTATATGGCTGTTGTTGAAAAAGTCAGACAAGTTTGGCAGATTAAAGATTTAAGGAATAAAATCCTTTTTGTTGTCGCCATGCTGATAATTTTTAGAATTGCTGCCCACATTCCTATTCCAGGCGTTAATATAGCTAATCTTAAAGATTTATTTTCACGTAACCAAATGCTGGGGATGTTAAACCTTCTTTCTGGCGGCGCCATGGCTAATTTTTCCATTGTTGCTCTGGGTGTAGCTCCATATATTACCGCTTCTATTATTATGCAGCTTTTGACCATGATTGTGCCTCGTTTAGAAGAATTAAGTAAAGAAGGTTCGGCCGGACATCAGAAAATTAACCAATATTCACGCCTTTTGACTATTCCTTTAGCAGCCATGCAGTCATACGGAATGATTATGATTTTCCGACAATCAAGTCAGCCAATTATTACTTTTTCATCAACCTTTCAATTAATCAGCACGATAATTGTGATGATGACCGGAACTGTTTTTTTAATGTGGTTGGGTGAATTAATTACTGAGAAAAAAATTGGCCATGGTATTTCTTTGATTATTTTTGCCGGTATTGTTGAGAGATTACCCGCCTCGCTTCAGCAGTCTATTGTTACTTTTAGTAAGGGGCAAATTATGAATTGGGTAATTCTGGGAGCTCTGGCTTTAATTACTATTGCTGGCGTAGTTATTTTGACTGAAGGTCAACGAAACATTCCCATTACTTATGCTCGTCGCATTCGCGGCAACCGTATGTACGGCGGTATGGATACCTATTTACCTTTGAGGGTTAACCAGGCCGGAATGATTCCAATTATTTTTGCTATTTCTATTGTTTTATTCCCCGGTTTGATTGGTCAGTTAATAAGTCGATCTGGGACAGTTTTTATAGCCAATTTTGGTCAGAGCTTGACCAAACTTTTTCAAAATCAAGGAGTTTACGGTTTAGTTTATTTTATTCTGGTGGTTGCTTTTACCTATTTTTATACCAGTATTATTTTTCATCCAACCCAGATTGCCGAGAATTTGCAAAAACAAGGCGGATTTGTTCCCGGATTAAGACCGGGCCAGCCAACAGCTAACCATTTTTCTGCCATTAGTAAACGAATAATGTTGGCCGGCGCGCTTTCTCTCGGTTTAATTGCTGTTTTACCAATTATTACCCAGAGTGTTTTTAGTGTAAAGACTTTTGTTATCGGTGGAGCCAGTGTTTTAATTGTGGTTAGTGTGGTTTTGGAAACGGTTAAACAAATCCAGGCGCAAATTTCCATGCACGAATACGAAGGATTATAAAAATCATAAATTATAATTGTTAAATTGAAAATTTAATTTTTAATTAAAAAGGGGGTAGAATGAAGAAAAAGACCTTAAACGTTACCTTGATTGGTCCACAGGGTTCAGGCAAGGGTACACAGGCTAAATTGTTGGTCAAGAAATTTAAATTAGCCCATATTGAGGTAGGCCGAATTTTAAGAGATATCGCTAAAACCAAAACGCCGCTTGGCCGACAGGTTGCCGGGATAATTAATAAGGGTAGAATGGTTCCCTGTCGTTTGATAGGCAAAGTAGTAAAGGAAAAAATAAAAAGTTTGCCATCTGGAAAGGGGATTGTTTTTGATGGAACTCCGAGGCGGTTGGCGGAAATTAAACCTCTAGAAAAAGCTTTAGCCCAATCTGGCCGAGAGTTAACCAGCGTTTTCTATATCCCTATCTCAGAAGAAGAAACCGTTAGACGCCTTTCTAAGCGGAGAGCTTGTCGAAAATGCGGTAAATCATTTATCCTGGGCCGCGATATTTTTGCCAGAACAAAGAAATGCCCTGTTTGCGGAGGAGAAATTTTCCAGAGAAAAGATGATAAACCAACGGCGATTAAACAAAGGCTAAAACTTTACCACAGAAAGACTGAACCAGTAGTCAAATATTATCGCCCAAAAGGAAAATTGATTACAGTTAACGGCGGACAGTCAATTGAAAAGGTTTTTAAAGAAATAGTTAGCTGTTTATGATTTATATCAAGACAGAAGAGGAAATTAAAATAATGCGTCAGGCCGGTAGACTCTTGGCGGAAATAATGAAAAAAATCGTCCCGATGGTTCGTCGGGACGTTTCTACTTTAGAATTGGACAAATTGGCTGAAAAGTTAATTTTAAAAGCCGGCGCTGAACCAGCTTTTAAAGGTTATCATAATTATCCGGCTACGCTTTGTGCTTCAATTAACAATCAGGTGGTTCATGGTATTCCCAGAAAAGACCAGATTCTTAAAGAGGGTGATATTATTGGTCTGGATTGTGGATTAAAACATAAAGGTTATTTTTCTGATATGGCAATGACCGTACCGGTGGGAAAAATTTCTAAAGAAGTCCAGCGTTTAATAAGGGTAACCAAGGATGTTCTAGATGTGGCTATCAGAAATATAAAGCCGGGTATTCATCTGGGCAACATTTCTTCAGTTATCCAAAAATATGTTGAAAAAAATGGTTTTTCCGTGGTTCGCCAACTTTCCGGCCATGGCATTGGTAAAGAATTACATGAGGAACCAACCATTT
>CAZMTM010000073.1:0-4385 GCA_964569175.1 uncultured Gammaproteobacteria bacterium
AACAAAAGACTTATCCGGATTCTTTCTGGCTAAATATTCCATCAGGTTGATGTCAACTCTATTTTGAATTATACCGACATAACCAATAATTGGCCGGGGAATTTGCTCAAGCAAGCCCGGCTCTTCCGAGTCGGAGTCAGATTTAACAAAATGGCCAACGTCAACTCCGTTAGCCACCCAGTAGACATCTTTTTCTCGCCCCAGGCCTTTAAAAAAATCAACTAATTTTTCGGCTACGGTAAAAATCAAATCACTTTTTTTAACAATAACCCGGTAATTATTTTCTAACAATGTCCGATATTTAGTAAAAGAGGGATGTTCTATCCAGTTATCCACGGCGTCAAAAATAAATAAATCTCCTTTAATCCGGTCAAAATAGTCAATAAACATCGGAAAGTAGGACCAGATTATCCGCTTAAGCGAACTATTGGTTTCCCGGCCTAAGCCCAAATCTGGAAGCTTTTTTAAAACCTTGTTTAATTTATCAGCCACCTTTTGATGAGAAAAAAATGAATCAATGGTTGAAAAAACATAAAGCTCGGCCGGCCCGGAATGAGCTACTTTAACACAGCGACCAGTTAAATCGCGCCAGACAACCTGGCCGGCCGGACCCCTGATAATATTTTCCCAGTAATTTCGCAAAGCTCTTTTAGAAGTAAAGGGTAAAAAATCAACCGCAATAATGCGGGCCACCTGAGGTTCGTTCAATAATTTATGAAAAATGTGGCAATTACGATTAGCTATGCCTTTCTGCCATTCAGAAAAACTGGACATATTGAACATTATAATTTCAAACTTTTTATTATCCATAAACTGAAACTTAAATTTCAAAACTAAAATTTAAATCCGGAGGAGATAAGACGCTTGATAGATAAAATATCCTCTTTCTTAATCACCCGGAACAGATATAAAATGGAGAAATAACTTAAAATACCGGCCAGTACTGATAAAAACAGATGAAGATTATTCCTGAGCAATAAAAGGACAACCGCCATCAGTAAACTGGCCCCAAAAATACCGGCCAGCCGCTTTATCAAATATTTCTTCTCTATTTGAACCAGCTTGGGGACCAGATAGCATTCCAGGGAGAAAAGAACCAGAAAACTGGCCAGACAGGCAATGGCCGAACCTAAATGATAATACAAAGGAATCAAAATTAAGTTTAAAATAATCAAAACCCCAACGCCAATACCGCGAATAACTGTGTTAGCTTTCTGCTTTTCGCAAGCATTTAAAAGTCCGGATATAATATAATCCAGAAACATTAAAGGCATGGCTAAGGCAAAAAAGACCAGCACTATAACCGCCGGCAAATATTCGGGACCGTAAATCAATAAGATTATCGGCTTAGCCAAAACTATTAGACCAAAAACTATGGGAATAGTAATCAGCATTAAATAAAAAACCGCCCGTTGAAAGACCTTATTCAGGGCCTGACGGGAACGAACAAAATAATGGCTGAAGGCAGGATAAAGAGCTGCGCCAAAAGACCCGGCGACTAATAATAAAAACGCCATACTTAATTTTTGGGCCGCGCCATACCAGCCAACATATTTATCGCCGCCTAAATAAGAAAGCAGGACCGTATCAATGGTGGCATAAAGCTTGGCAAAAATTAAAGCAATGAAAAAAGGAATGGCCAGTTTGACCAAGAATTTAAAAATCGGCTTATTTATTCGGGGAATTGGCCAGAAGCCCATTTTCCTTTTTAAAAAGAAAAGCGCATTAAGAAAATAAAATAAACTGCCGGCTACCAAAGGCGCCATCATCCAAATTACATTTACTTTCAAAAATATTAAGAACACTCCCAGCCCAACCATAACTGTTTTATGAATGATAATCCCAAGACTCTCAAATTTCAAATCCTGATGTCCGCGAAAAACCTGATAGCAAACCAAAGCCACTGAATCCAGGAATATAGACACTCCTACCAGATAGACCAAGCTCTTGGTAACGGCCGGATAATTTGAAACGTTTATCAAGCCAAAAGCTAAAATTAAAGCCCCGACACCGGCCAATAGACTAAAAGCAAAAATATTTTGAAAATAGGTAATAGTTTTAGCTCGATCTCTGGCAATTTCCCGGGTTAGAACCTGACATAAACCAAAATTTATTAAAACAGAAAAAAGAGTCATAAAAGAAATGGCAAAAAGGTATTTACCAAAATTATCAGCTCCTAAATAACGCGCCAGAAGAATAAAATAAAAAAGAGCTATCAATTTTTGATAGATATAAGCCACTAATAAATAGAAAGTATTTTTCGCGATTGAAGGCATATAACAAATTACTCAACAAATGAACAAATTTTTTCTACTGATTAATTCTCTTAATATTTTTTGACAGCTATTTTTTAATTATCTTGAATACTTCCATTGCTTGATACCCTTTAATTCCGTAGGTTTCCATCAGCCCGGCAGTAATCACATTTTTCCTTTCGGCCCTTTGCCAGAACTCTCCAGTGCCATATCCCGGCTGTGGAGCTTTGTCTTTTTGAGATTCGTGCCTGAATATTCCTTCCCGCTTCAAGGCAACTTCTTCCAAGCTGAACGGAACCAAAACATCTGCTTCAGACGGATGATAATCCTGCCAGGCGCCCCGATAGAGCCAGACTTCGGGGGGCTTTTTAATTTTCTTGAGAGCCAGACGAATTGCATTCAAACATAATCGGTGGGTCCCGTTCGGGTCAGTAAGGTCACCGGCGGCAAAAACAATATCCGGTCTATATTTTTTAATAGTCCTGGACACAATTTCAATATCTTTCTCACCAATTGGCAGCTTCTTCGCCCTCCCGGTTTGATAAAAAGGGAGATTCAGGAATTCGTATCCTTTTACGCCGACAAAATCACAGGTGGTGATTGCTTCAGCTTCCCTGATAATTTTTTTTATCTCAAGCGCCTCTCTAATATCAGCCAGGCCATACTTAGAAGATTGTTTTTTAGCAAAAAAATTTAAAACTTTTTGATAAAGTTTTTCATTCGGGTCTCTTACGCCAAAGGCCTTGGAGAACCTTTTTCTTGCAACAATGAAACCGTCAACCTCATGGTCAAAGACAGCAGTATACCCGGGGGTCATGTAGACAGAGTAAACTTTGTTGCCGTTCTTAACCAACTTTCTTAATGTTGCACCCATTGAGATTATATCATCATCCGGGTGGGGAGAAAATACCAAAATAGTTTTTCTTTTTGGAAGTTTATCAGAATTCTTTATTTTATTTTTTAATTTGCGAATAACCTCATCTGCTAATTCTGGAAGCTGACAAAACTCTGATAAACCGGTTAAAGAATTCTGGAGAAAATGCCGCATTTCAAGCTCACGAATTGGTTTTTTAACATGCTCTGAGAGGTAACAAACAGCCCTTACTCTAAAATTTTCATCTGACCAATCAACTTTATCAAGAACCCATGGCGTTTTTATCCTGGTCAGTTCAGAAGCTGCCGCCATATCAAGAAAGGCTTTTACGTTTGAATGGGTTTGTAAATAAGATGCTGCGACTTTTCTACTTATGCGTCCCTCAACAGTTTTGCGAATTATCGGCGCCTTGTGATTGCCCGTCGCTATCAAGATTATTTGTTTTGCTTCCAATATTGTAGCAAGCCCCATTGTTATCGCCCGGGTAGGAATATATCTGCGTTCCCCAAAATCAGGAAGGGCGTCGGTTCTTGTCGCTCTATCAAGTCTTACCAGGCGGGTCCTGGAATCAACCCTTGAGCCAGGTTCATTGAAACCTATATGCCCGTCCCGGCCAATTCCCAGGAGCTGGATATCTATGCCTCCCGCATTTTTAATTATCTTTTCATAGCCAGCGCAATATTCTTTGATTTTACTTTTTTTAACTTTCCCGTCGGGAATATGAACATTTCTTTTTTTTATATTTATGTGTTCAAAAAGATTCTCCCACATAAATCTGTGGTAGCTGTTGACATGGGATGGCTCAAGGCCATAATACTCATCAAGATTAAAAGTAACAACATTGGAAAAATCTAGACCCTCTTCTTTATGAAACCTAATCAATTCACGATAAATATCTAAAGGGGTGGCCCCTGTCGCAAGACCTAAAATCGTTTTTTCTTTGCGTGAATTCTTCCTTTTTATCGTTTCGGCGATTATATTTGCCACCCTGTCCCTGATATCAGCGCCTTCGTCAGGAAAGATTTCGGTAGATATTTTTTCAAGCATAATTCATTTCCTTAAATGCTTGTTTAATTTTTTGATTATTAAAGCTTGAAACGCAGTTTAATTATAAGAATTTTTGCCTCTATAACAGCTCTCAAAAGGCGAGATTTCGCAAAAAAAGCAAGCTAAATCAAGCTCTTCAATAACCTAAGGCTTGCTTTTTATAAAAATTTATTTTTGGTTTACCGCTTCCGCCACTGCGGCGCTCGGCG
>CAZMTM010000073.1:4395-4641 GCA_964569175.1 uncultured Gammaproteobacteria bacterium
CGGCGAGCCCGTTTTAGACCCGGTTTTTTCCGCTCCTTTTTTCTGGCATCACGGGTTAAAAATCTGGCTGGCTTCAAAACTTTTCGCCAGTCCGGATTAAGCAAAATTAAAGCCCGGGCAATTCCCAATCGCACCGCTTCGGTCTGGCTTCTGATACCACCACCTTTCACGCTTATCCTGAACCGAAAACTCTTTTCTTGGCCCACTAGCTTAAGCGGAGCTAAAATCATATCCTGAAATTCAAAA
>CAZMTM010000074.1:0-4434 GCA_964569175.1 uncultured Gammaproteobacteria bacterium
AAAATAAAAGTAGCGGGATAATTCATCCCGCTTTTTCTTATAATGGAATAGTCTGATAAAAACTGGGGATAATCTAATTTGTGATTAAGGGCAAAAAGCGTTATAATAAAAACATGCCTGGAGAATTAACCAAAATGGAAAAAATTGTTTCGCTGTGCAAACGCCGGGGATTTATTTTTCAATCCTCGGAAATTTATGGCGGAATAGCTTCTTGCTATGATTATGGTCCATTGGGCGAGGCACTAAAGAACAATATTAAACAAGCTTGGCGGCAGAAGGTAGTTCAAGAACGGGAAGATGTAGTAGGGCTTGATGCCAGTATTTTAATGCATCCCAGGGTTTGGGAGGCTTCGGGACATCTGGCCGGATTTTCCGATCCGCTAGTAGAATGTAAAAGTTGTCATAAACGTTTTAAGGTCGAGGGCATTAGAGACAAATGTCCGGAGTGTGGCGGTGAGCTGACCGGAACCAAACAGTTTAATCTAATGTTCAAGACTTTTATGGGGCCAGTAGAAGATGAAGCAGCCGTAGTTTATTTTAGGCCGGAAACGGCTCAAGGCATTTTTGTTAATTTTCAAAATATAAGAGATTCAATGCGTCTGAAAATACCATTTGGTATTGCTCAGATTGGTAAATCGTTCAGAAATGAAATCACCCCGGGCAATTTTATCTTTCGTACCAGGGAGTTTGAGCAGATGGAATTAGAATATTTTGTCAAGCCGACTGAGGCGGCCAAGTGGTATAAATATTGGCAAGAGGAAAGATTGAAGTGGTATATAGATTTAGGAATTAAAAAAGCGAACTTAAGATTTAGAGAACATAAAAAAGACGAACTAGCTCACTATGCCGCCGCTTGCTCAGATATTGAATATAAATTTCCTTGGGGTTGGGGAGAGCTAGAGGGCATTGCTAACCGGCAAGATTTTGATTTGAAACAACACGCTAAATTTTCCGGCCAGGAATTGGAATATTTCGACGAAAAAACCAAAGAAAAATATATTCCCTATGTTATTGAGCCATCAGGCGGAGTTGATAGACCGTTGTTAGCTTTTTTAATTGACGCTTATGAAGAAGTAAGGGGTGGCCGGACCAAAACAACCAAAGCGGTTAAAGAAAAGGAGATGGTGCTTAAATTAGATAAGCGTTTAGCGCCGATTAAAGTAGCTGTTCTGCCTCTGTCCAGAAAAGAAAAACTGACAACAGTAGCCAAAGATATATTAAAGGATTTACAAAAACACTGGATGGCGCAATATGATGAGACTGGCTCGATCGGCCGGCGTTATCGCCGCCAGGACGAAATCGGTACGATTTACTGTCTTACGGTGGATTTTGATAGTTTAAATGACAAAAAATTAACTGTACGCGACCGGGATACTATGGAACAAGAGAGGGTGGCTATTAAAAAATTAGTAGATTATTTAAAAGAAAAATTGGATTAGAGTTTAGCTCTAATCCTGAATTCTAATTATTTATGTATTTTCAAACAAAATTCTCCGAGGGTCTGAGATTGATTACTATTCCGATAAAGAATACTAAAGCAGTGACTGTTTTGACTCTTTTGCCGGTTGGCTCTCGCTATGAAACAAAGGAATTAAATGGTGCTTCACATTTTATTGAACACATGCTTTTTAAGGGGACCAGACTTCGGCCAAGTAATCTGGCTATTGCCAAAGAACTGGATAAAATTGGCGCCCAGTACAATGCTTTTACGGGCAAAGACCACACTGGTTATTGGGTTAAAGTGGTTCGCGAGAAAATGGAAGTGGCTTTTGATGTGTTATCCGACGTACTTTTTAATTCACTCTTTGAACCAGGTGAATTTCAAAGAGAAAAAGGGGTGATTGTTGAGGAAATAAAAATGTATGAAGAAAATCCTCTTTTTCATATTGAAAATCTTTTTGAGAAAACCCTTTACGCAAATCACCCTTTAGGGTGGTTAATCAGCGGTCCAGCTAGCACTGTTAAAAAAATAACCCGGAAAAAACTTTTAGATTATAAAGAAAAGTTTTACCAACCCAGTCAGATGATTGTAGTGGTAGCCGGAGATGTTAAAAAATCACAGATTACCAGATTGATAAAAAAATATTTCGGCTCTTATTCTGGTCAAAAGAGAACAAACCAATATTTGCCTTTTAAAAAGACCGTAAAAGGAATTCGTCATAAAGTAAGCATTCTTTTTAGAGAAACAAAACAGGTGCAAATTGCTTTAGGTGGATTAGCTTATTCTTATACTCATCAAAAGATTGAAGCCGCCTCTTTACTGGCTATAATTTTAGGGGGAAATATGAGCTCCCGTCTTTTTACTGAAGTAAGGGTGAAAAGAGGACTGGCTTATTTTATTAGGGCCGGTATAGATATCTATCAGGATACAGGTAATTATCTGATTAGAGCCGGCGTTGATAAGACCAAAGCCATTGAAGCAATTAAAGTTATCTTAGATGAATTAAAAAAGATAAAAAAAGACGGAGTGACTGATGAAGAATTGCGGCGGGCCAAAGATTATATTAAAGGAACCTTCAATCTTTCTTTAGAAGGTTCATCTAATTTGGCCAGCTGGTACGGAAAGCAGGCCTTGTTAATCGGCAAAATTTTATCGCCAAGAGAAAAACTGGCCAGAATAAAAAAGGTTAGTCGTTCAGACATTCAAAAAGTAGTTGATTATTTTTTTGCCAAACAGGGTTTAAATTTGGCTCTGATTGGGCCGTTTAGACACAATAAACCTTTCTTGCGGGTTCTGGAGAAGGGGGTATAATTAAATAGTATTTAGTATCTGGTATCAAGTGTAAAAAATATTAAAACTTTGAAGATATATTAGAATACTAAATACTTAATACTAAATACTTAATTCTAAACAAATATGAACCAACAAAACAATCCTATCAAAGAAAACGTTACTGTTATTAAAATAGACCCCTGGTCGATTATAAAGATTATTTTAATTTTTTTGGCTCTCTGGCTTTTGTATGTACTGCGTGATGTTATTTTAATAATTTTGGCGGCTGTTTTTCTGGCTGCGGTGATTACCCCAATGGTGGATTATTTTGAGAGAAAAAAGATGCCCCGTTGGCTGGGTGCTTTTATTGTTTTTTTAATTATTTTCTTAATTTTGGGATTGCTTGGCTTTGCAGTGGGACCGACAATTGTTTCTCAAACCAAACTTTTTGTTAATAATGTTCCTGAATTTTTAAAGTCATTTTTAAGTAAAATATCAGTAGAATCTCGGGGACAGTTTTTGGACCTGATGGATCAATGGTTGAGTAAATCTACCCTTGGTAATGCGACAGTATTTTCTTTGTTAGGAACGGTGACTGGCCAGATGATATCTTTCTTTATGGTTTTTGTGATTGCTTTTTATCTGTCAGTGGAGAAAAAAGCCATGCGTTTTTTTCTCAATTCAGTAGTGCCGATTAAATATCGGCATTCCTCGGAAAAATTTGTTGCTTCAGCTCAAAAAGAAATAGGGGCTTGGGCCCGGGGTGTATTGTTGCTTTGTCTAAGCGTCGGCGTTTTAACTTATTTTGGTTTATTAATTTTGAGAGTAAAATTTCCTTTAACCCTGTCTATTATTGCCGGACTGACTGAAGTAATCCCCTGGGTTGGTCCGTGGTTAGGTGCTGTTCCGGCGGTAATCATTGCTTTAACCCAATCACCAACCTTAGCTTTACTGGTAATTATTCTTTACATTGTTGTCCAGCAGATTGAAAATATGCTGGTTTTGCCGCACGTAATGCACCGGGCGGTCGGACTTGATCCGTTAATTGTGGTGATTGTTTTGCTAGTTGGTGGTAAAATTGCCGGGCCAATTGGTATGATTCTCTCGGTGCCCATAGCGACCATTATTGCCATTTTAATTCGTGATTATCTCAAACAAAAACCAAAAGTGGTAGAGGGTTGACCTCGTTAGAAGTTTGACATAGTTTATTTGTTTCATAAAGACATAACAGCGGAGCGGTTTCGCTTTTAAACTTTTTGTATCGTGAGTTTCTTGATGAACTTCTAATAGGGTTGACTTTTTTTTATAATAAGCTATTATTTTAAATAATAATGTAGTTGATTGAAAGTAATTAATCAATTGATATGTTTACAAAAAGAATCGGTATAGATTTAGGTACGGCTAATATTTTAGTTTTTCTTCCCGGCAGAGGTATTGTCACTAATGAACCTTCAGTAGTGGCTATCTCAACAATTGATAAGACCGTTCTGGCAGTTGGTGATGAAGCTAAAGAGATGATTGGCCGGACACCTGATACAATTGTAGCTAAAAAACCGTTGAAAGACGGGGTTATTGCTGATTACAAGACGACCGAAGCTATGCTTAGATATTTTATTGGTAAGGCTCTTGGTCGGTTTAGATTTTTTCGGCCGGACGTTATGGTGGCGGTGCCAGGCGGTATTACTTCCACTGAGAAACGGGCCGTGATTGATGCTACCAAA
>CAZMTM010000075.1:0-4377 GCA_964569175.1 uncultured Gammaproteobacteria bacterium
GTACTGCCCGAGCGCCAAATTTAATCCCAGCCGGCATATAAGGAGCAGCCTTGTTTTTAAGTCGCCTATCAATTTCTTCGGCTAGTATTTTACCGATCTGTTTTCCACCCAAACCGGGATGACCAAAGGCGTCATAGATTGGTTTTTCCACTACCTGATCAATAATATTTCTATCTATACTACATTTCAGGCAAGCTTTACGCACCAGTTCTTTATTTTTTTCTGCTTTTTTAGCTAATCGGGGGTCGTTTGCTCCCTCAGCGCAGGCTATTAAAGCATAGGTTAATCCCTGTTTATACCTGGTCAGGATTTTTTTACAAACATCTTCTATTCTAAAAGGCACTTCTGGAATAAGAATGATGTGGGCTCCGCCGGTTATGCCGCCGTAGAGAGCCATCCAACCGGCATGCCGGCCCATTATTTCAACTACTATGGTTCGATGATGAGCCCGGGCAGTGGTGCAAAGTCGGTCCAGTCCTTCGGCTACCCGATTAACAGCCGTATCAAAACCAAAAGTATAGTCAGTCTCGCCAACATCGTTGTCAATTGTTTTTGGTACGCCAACTATCGGAAATTTCCTTTTATGTAGCTCTAAGGCGACCCCTAGGGTGTCTTCTCCGCCGAGAGCGATTAGCGCGCTAAGATTAGTTTTTTTAAAATTCTTTAAAATGGTCTTATACCCATCCGGGATTTTAGCCGGATTGGTTCGGGAGGTGCCTAAAATAGTTCCGCCCTTGCGCTGAATATCTTTAATCCTTGGAACAGTCAATTCTTCAATCTCATTTTGTAGAACTCCTGCCCAACCCGCTTTATAACCAATTACCTGCCAGCCTTTCTGGCTGGCGCCGACAACAATTGATTGGATTACGGCATTAAGTCCCGGAGCGTCACCGCCGCCGGTAACAATGCCAATTTTTTTCTTCATAAATTGTTTTATTTAGAATGGATCCCCAGTATTTCGTTCATGGCTTTTTCCGAGCTGGGAATTTTGATATTAAGTTTTTTAAGTTCAGCAAGAATGTTTGTTTCCGGATTTTTACCAAAGTTTTTTGATATCTGTTCTATGTTTTTAAAAGTTAATTTAGCTGATAATTTTCTTAGCGTTCGTTGTATTTTGACGCTATCATTGGTTAATTTTTCCAGATAAGGATAAAGAAATTCTTCAATAATACTTTTAGCCAAAAGTTCCTTCTTTGTTTTTTTATTAAAAACAATCCTGCGGTCGGCTTCACTATGTGATAAATAGACATATGGCGATTGACTAAACTCTCGGGAAACTGGCAAATTTTCTTTTTTAAAATTATGATAAATTTTTGTATGGCCGGCGCCCAAACTTATTAAAACTTTAAGTTCTTTTTTCTTTAGATATTCTGGGTGTTCTTGCAAGAATTTTTTTATTTCTATTTTCAGGTTCTCTTTAATTTTATTTTCTCTTTCAATGTCAGCTTTACTAAAAGCAGTCACGTAAGAGAGGAGTTTTTGGAGCGACTCCTGGAAATCGCCTTTTTCGAAAAGAGATTTTGCTTGTATAAAAAACGCAATAGCTTCTTCATCTTTTTTAATTAATTCGGTGTCTGTTGCCGGAATATCAGCAAACAAGATTGGCTTTTTAGAATTATGGATAATTTCAAATATACGGAATTTTGCTGACGTTTTTTCATAACCGGGACGTCCGGCCAGCAGCGCTTCGGGGGGCATTCTCCCCTGAGATACGTCTTGGAAAAAAGACTTAACAAGGGGTGTCCATCTGAACGTTTCTGGGACAAAAATATCGGTTTTTTGCAGAGCCTGTTCTAATTTTTCAAAATCCTTAGCAGTCTTATGAATGGCATAAAAAAAATGATAAGAAATTTCTGGTTCTTTTTCTTTTTGCTCCGCCCCTATTTTTTCCGGATTTTGCGGTAATTTTCCAATGGTCATAAATAAACTTTTTGATTTATTATAGTTTATTTTAGCAGATTTAAAATTTTTTTCAAGGGGTACGCAAAAAGCGAGGATTGTCCTCGCTTTTTGGTTATGGGGCGACCTAGGAGATTTGCACTCCTGCTAAAGGCTCCACAGGCCTCTGTGCTGCTACTACACCAAGATCGCCATGAAATTATTTACGTTTACTTGTAGTACGGGGGATGGGTTCATTATAATAATGTACTAGACGATGGCAATTCCAGCATAGCCATACAAGATTTTTAGCAACGTTATTATTTCTATTTTTATTTATATGATGTACAAGGAGCACTCTTTTATCTTTCTGTCCGCAAATTCTACAGATTGGAGTGGCTCCGCTTTGAAATAAAATTTTTCTATACGACGTAGAGTATCTCCCTCCTCGCCAGTTCGGATGTTTAGGGCCGGAAAAATATTGATTTCTCCACAATGTCTGGCAAGATTTGCTACAAAAGAATTTTCCACTTTTTGAGTGTTCTAATGCTTTCGGAGCCTTCCAGATTTTTTTGCCACAAATATGACAATTTACAAATTTACCTTTCAGTTGACTGATATTTCTACATTTTATTGAACAATATTTTCCCCAGCCAAGCTTTTGGTGGGATGGTTTAGCGTAAAATTTTTTATGACAGATTTTACATTTAACTTGAGGCATATTTTTATTTTACCTCGAATTTATGTAAATGTCAAAGCACTATTCTGTGGATAAGCCCGGCGCTCTACCATTAAGCTATTATCACCGTGAACAAAATTATTTTAACCCGGCCAGCCTTTTGAGAATTTTTGCTTTGTCCAATTTTTCCCAGGGCAAATCCAAATCGTTTCGGCCGAAATGCCCGTAGGCTGCCACCTGCCTGTAAATTGGCCGGCGCAGTTTCAGGTTTTTAATCAGCATGCCGGGCCGCAGGTCAAAAACCTTGCGGACTAATTTAGCAATCTGTTTGTCCGGTAGACGGCCGGTGCCTAAAGTATCAATATTAATGGCCAATGGTTTAGCTACTCCAATGACGTAAGCTAACTGAACTTCTGCTTTATCAGCTAATCCGGCGCCAACAATATTTTTCGCTACCCAGCGGGCTGCATAACTGCCGGAACGGTCTACTTTGGTCGGGTCCTTGCCGGAGAACGCCCCTCCGCCGTGGCTGCCCACGCCGCCGTAAGTGTCAACAATGATTTTACGACCGGTCAATCCGGTATCAGCGGCCGGCCCGCCTAATACAAAACGGCCGGTGGCATTAATAAAGTATTTGGTATTTTTGTCAATCAATTTTTTTGGAACGATTGGCTTGATAACTTTTTTGATAATATCAGCCCGTAATTTTTTAAGAGAAACATCTGGTGCGTGCTGGGTGGCGATAACTACATTCTCAATTCTTTTTGGTTTGCCGTTTTTATATTCAACAGTTACCTGACTTTTACCGTCTGGCCTGAGATAAGGAAGCGTCTTCTTTTTGCGTAACTTGGTCAATTGTTTAACCAATTTATGAGCCAGCACAATCGGCATGGGCATATATTCAGGGGTTTCATTGGTGGCATAGCCGTACATTAGACCCTGGTCGCCGGCGCCTAAGGTGGTTAAATTTTCTTTAACTTTTCGTGAAACTCCCTGAGCAATATCCGGTGATTGAGAATGGATCAAGGTGATAATACCGCAGGTATCTGCGTCAAGACCATAGTCAGAGTGGATATAACCCACCTCCCGGATAATTTTTCTGACCACATCCGGAATTTCTACATAACACTTAGTAGTAATTTCGCCGGACACAATAACCACTCCCTTGGTAGCTAATGTTTCGCAGGCTACTCGCGAGTATGGGTCTTTGGCGAGCAAAGTATCTAAGATACCGTCAGAAATTTGATCGCAGAGTTTGTCAGGATGACCTTCGGTAACTGACTCCGAAGTTAAGAATTTTCTTGACATAGTTTTATAGTTTAGGTTTATTATTTTATTATTTTATTATTTTATTATTTATGGTACCCCCGGCGTGAATCGAACACGCATAACTAGCTTAGAAGGCTAGTGTTCTGTCCATTGAACTACGGGGGCAGATTTTATCTGTCCATTTTTCTTAGAGCAGCAATGCGTTTGTCAATAGGCGGATGAGTGCTAAAAAGATTGGCTACAAACCCTTTTGTTTTGCCGAAAGGATTGATGATATATAAATGAGCGGTGGCGCCGTTAGCCCTTTTTAGGGGATGAGGATATTGGGAAATTTTTTCCAGGGCTTTAGCCAATCCTTCTGGATAACGGGTTAAAAGAACGCCGGAAGCATCGGCCAAATATTCTCTTTTGCGGGAAACAGCTAATTTAATTAGCTGGGCAATAATTGGCGAAAGAGCGACTAGAACAAGCCCGGCTATTAGCAAAATAAGTCCGACACTGCCCTGGTCTCTACTGTTGCGACTGCGCCCGCCGAGAAAACTAAAACGGAG
>CAZMTM010000076.1:0-1993 GCA_964569175.1 uncultured Gammaproteobacteria bacterium
TGGATTGGGTTAGGGTAAAATGTCCAAAGTGCGGCAGTCCGGCCGAGAGAGAAACTGATACAATGCCTAACTGGGCTGGCTCCAGCTGGTATTTCATCCGTTATATTGACCCTGACAATGATCAGGCTTTAGCTTCTCCTAAAAAAATGAAGTATTGGCTACCGGTTGACATCTATAATGGAGGTATGGAACATACTACTCTACACCTTTTGTATTCGCGATTCTGGTATAAATTTTTATTTGATATTGGGGTGGTGCCGGGCGATGAGCCTTACGCCAGTCGGCGCTCGCATGGAATGGTTTTGGCTGAAGATGGGCGGAAAATGAGCAAAAGTTTTGGTAATATAATCAGCCCGGATGAGATTGTTGAAAAGTACGGGGCTGATACTATCCGCGTTTACGAAATGTTTATGGGTCCTTTTGATCAGACTATTGCCTGGAGCACCAAAACCATTGAGGGAGTAAGTCGGTTTTTGAATAGAGTCGAGAATCTGGTTAATAGAGAAGAAAAAATAGAAAATAAAAAGAAAAAAGAAAAAATTAACGCTCAATTAGAAAGGGTTTGTCATCAGACAATTAAAAAAGTTAGTCAGGATATAGAAAATTTTAAATTCAACACAGCTGTAGCCGCTTTAATGGAGTATCTGAACGAATTAACTTCTTATAATTCTCCATCCATTGAAGCAATTAAAACCTTAATATTATTATTATCCCCTTTTGCCCCGCATCTTAGCGAAGAACTCTGGCATCAAATTAATCCTCAACTAACAGAAGAAAGAAGTGTTTTTCAAGAAAAGTGGCCTGAATTTGATCCCGAATTAGCTAAAGAAAAAGAAATTGAGCTGGTTGTTCAAATTAATGGAAGGGTGCGGGATAAAATTGAGGTAGCCGCTGATATTAATGAGAAAGAGGCGGAAAAATTAGCTCAAGCTAGTCCAAAGGTTCAAAAATATTTAGCCGGACAAAAAATCAAAAAAGTAATTTTTGTCCCCGGTCGGTTGCTTAATTTTGTGGTTTTAAAAAAGTAATTTCCCAGAACAGTGATAATAAATTATGAGTAAGAAAAATTACAAAAAAGATACAAAGAATAAGCCTTTACCTAAAGGAGAGATTATTATTTATAGAACACCCAATAAACAGGTGCGGCTTAAGGTAAGATTGAAAAAAGGAACTATTTGGCTTAGCCAGAAACAGGTTGCTGAACTTTTTAGTACACAAAGACCTGCTATTACCAAACATTTAAATAATATATTTAAAAACAAAGAGTTAAATAAAAAATCAGTATGTTCCAAAATGGAACATACTGCCGGTGATGGCAAAACTTATCGCACTCAGTTTTATAATCTTGATGCAATAATTTCAGTGGGTTATCGAGTAAATTCTACGAGGGCAACTCAATTTCGTATTTGGGCTACCCAAACCTTGAAAGAACACCTTGTCAAAGGATATACAATCAATCAGAGGAGACTTTTAAAACGGGCAGATAATTTACGAGAACTTCAGAGTACGATAACCTTTCTACAGGGCAAGGCACGTCATAAATTATTAGCAGGTCAGACCCAGGAAATTTTGGATATTTTAAACGAGTACGCCAAGTCAATAACTATCTTGGAACAATATGATGCGAATAAATTGGAGCTAATTAAGGGGAAGGGGCCCTTGTTTGTTTTAACCTACGAAGATTGTGCGGGAAAAATATTGCGAATTAAAGCAACACTTATTGCTAACAAGCAGGCCGGTACGCTTTTCGGGCAGGAAGCGGATAAAAAACTTGAAGGTATTGTCCAAAATTTATATCAAACATTTGGAGGCAAAGAGCTGTATAAAAGTATAGAGAAAAAATCCGCGCATTTACTTTATTTGATTATCAAAGATCATCCGTTTGTAGACGGCAATAAACGCATTGCCTCTCTTTTGTTCATTTATTTTTTGAAGATGAATCGCTATTTATATAAGTCGAGTGGAGAGAAAAAAATTAATGACAACGCTCTGG
>CAZMTM010000076.1:2003-4322 GCA_964569175.1 uncultured Gammaproteobacteria bacterium
GGTGGCATTAAGCTTGCTCGTTGCTATAAGCGAGCCCAAAGAAAAAGAAACTATGATTAAAATTATTATGAATTTATTAGCTTGAAGGGTATTAAATCCCGTGTTATTTTCGTTTACTTGGGAGTGAAATAAGAATTAAAAATTATGTCTTTGCTTTCTGAAACCAAAAAACTCTGTCAGTATTATCAAATTAAGCCCTTGAGAAGAAGAGGGCAAAATTTTTTAATTAGCCCAAAAATTATTAGACAGGTCTGTCGGGCGGCCGATTTAAAAAGAAATGATTATGTTTTAGAAATTGGTGCTGGTTTAGGAATTTTGACTAAAGAAATAGCCGGACAGGCTAAAAAAGTGATAGCCGTTGAAATTGATAAGAAATTAGTTGAAGCGTTAAAGGAACAATTGGCTGGTTATAGAAATGTTGAAATTGTTCAGGACGATATTCGTCAATTCAAAATCAGAAAATTTAGAATTAAAAATTACAAAGTGATTGCTAATTTGCCGTTTAATGTTACCGGCGTGGTTTTGAGGCAGTTTTTAAGCCAAAAACACCAGCCAGAATTAATGGTCTTAATTTTACAAAAGGAAGTGGTGGAACGAATTATGGCTAAACCGCCGAAGATGAATCTTCTGGCAGTGGCTGTTCAATTCTATGCCCGGGCTAAAGCCATGGCCCGAATTTCTAAAAACAACTTCTGGCCCAGACCAGGGGTTGATTCAGCCATTCTGCGAATTAGTCCGACTAATTCGCAAATAGAACGAATTAAAAAAATAGGTGATAAAGCTGAAGATAAGTTTTTTAAAATGGTTCGGGCTGGTTTTTGTTCACCGCGCAAATACCTCCTTAACAATTTAAATAAATGTGGTATAATAAATAAGACGAAGGGGCTTAATATTTTTTTAGAAATTGGCTTTAATCCAAAGGTCAGGGCTCAAGAAATATCAATTGAAGATTGGATTAAATTATTTCAAGCAATAGATAGTTTATAATTATTCTACTATGCCGCGAAAAACTAATTCGCCTTTATTATTTTTTCTCATCATTTTGGGCGTAGCCGCCATTGGTCTTGGTTATCTTCAAATTAGAGGAGCAATTTACGCTCCTTTTATTAATTCTCGAGAAACCAGGCCGCCAACCCAAACAGAGATTTTAGATAACTTGAAAACCCAGGATACTGATAAAGACGGGCTTTCCGATTTTGACGAGAGATTTGTTTATCAAACCTCCGCTTATATTGCTGATTCGGATAGCGATGAATTTTCCGACCAGGAAGAAATAGAGGCCCATAGTAATCCTTTAAATCCAGAATCAACGCCAATCAATAAATTAATTACTACCGAAGAGCCGTTTACCGAGAAGCTTATTGAACCAACCAAGCCGGCTGTTGGAGAAACAGAGCTAATAATTGACGAAGAAATCTCAATTCAGCAAATTAGAGATTTATTGGTTAATCGCGGAGGATTAAGTCAGGAGATTGTGGATAAACTAGATGACAAAACCCTTAGAAAGTTGTATAATGAAACTAAAGAAGAAACAGGTATAGATTTAAATAAATTAGAGACACCGAAGGAGCCCTCCTCCGAGTTTTTGGATTTGGATATTCAAGAACTGCGTCAGCTTTTGATTGCTCAGGGCGCTGATCCGGAGATGTTATCTCAAATGAATGACGAAACTTTGAAATTACTCTTTTTGCAATCCCTGCAACAACCAATTCAACCGTAAATTAAAAATGGTTTAATGATTAAATAATCAAATAATCAAATAATCAAATAATAATCATTGATTAGTAGCTGTTAATCAATGCTATCAATATTGTGTTATGAAATTTTGGCAGTCGATTAAATTTAAATTAGTTACCGGGGCAGTTTTACTGGTTATATTTTTGTCAGTTATGGCCCCGGCTTTACTCTATCCCAGGCCGGCCCAGGCATTTGCTTTGACCGATATTCCTCATTTGCTGATGCAAGTCGGAAAGTTCTCATGGGAGGTATCCAGGAAATTGCTTGAGTATGCATGGAAATACGGCGGAGCCATTGCTTATCGTAATGCCATTAATCTTTATTTAGGTCAGATGGCTGAGCAGACAGCTGAATGGGTCGCCAGTGGCGGTAAGGGTCAGCGACCAATGTTTATTGTTGACCCGGCTTATTGGAATAAATTGGGCGATATGGTGCTTGGTGAATTTATTGATCAGGCTGCTCAATCTACCGGCCTGATTAACCAGAGCCTTTGTGATCCGATTGACCCAACCATCCGTTTTAAGATATTGGTTTCTCTGGATCCTCAATACGCTAAGATGACATGGGAACCAGAAATGAGGT
>CAZMTM010000077.1:0-401 GCA_964569175.1 uncultured Gammaproteobacteria bacterium
GATCTCTGGGATGATATTTTGACACTGGAAGCCCTGGGTATTAAAGTGGTTTTTGCTGCTGGCAATACCGGTTCTGTAATTTGCTGTACACCGGGTAATTATCCAACGGTTATGGCGGTTGGCGCTACTGATGAGGATGATAATATTGCTGGTTTTAGTGCTCGAGGGCCGGCGCCAGATATTTTGCCATGGATTGATACAAATTACTGGTTGCGGTCGGACTGGAATTTAATTGTGCCGACAATCTCTGCGCCCGGGGTTCAAATTTTATCATCTATACCCGGCGGTAGATATCAAAAAAAATCAGGCACTTCAATGGCTTGTCCGCACATTGCCGGAGTAATTGCCTTAATGTTGCAGAAAGAACCAGATTTAAATTTTAAACAGATTTATTGGCAGCA
>CAZMTM010000077.1:411-4304 GCA_964569175.1 uncultured Gammaproteobacteria bacterium
AAGACAGCTGTTCGGGTTAATCCGGAATTGTCCTGGCCTAATAATGATTATGGTTGGGGAAGGGTGGATGCTTTAGCGGCAGTTGATATTTATATTCCCAAGCCCAAACAAAACGAATTAAGCCAAATTTTTCCTAATCCGTTCAGTCAGATAGTTACTATCCGCTATGGATTATCTGTTAGATCTACGGTGATAATCAAAATTTATGATAAGTCTGGTAGATTGGTGAGAACACTTTTGCCGGAAGAGGAAAAAGCGGCTCGTTATTGGCAGATTAAATGGAATGGTAGAGATAACTCAGGTAAACTACTTTCCAATGGTATTTATTTTTGTTATTTTGAGACTTACGCGGGAAAAAATTCCATTAGAAATGTTAAAAAAATTATTCTTTTAAGGTAAAACAAATCTCCGCTTAACAGCGGAGATTTTACTTTAAACCGGGAGTTAAACCCTCGATTTTTCTTGACTTCGTCTCTTCAGGAGAATCGGATTGACAAAAATTCTATTTAATGTTATTTTTAAAACAGTTTATTACAACATAAAGAGGAGGGAAAAATGCGCAGAATTATCGGAATTGGAATTATTGTATTTTTTGTTTTATCTGGTTGGCTTTCGGCCGGTTATATCTGGCCCAGTCTCCAGCAAGAGCTGGATAAAATGGAACCAGATGAGATTATCAGAGTTCATATTTATTTGCTGGAACGACCTGGTGAATCAGCAATTAAAACGCTTGTTTCACTTCAGGCCAGAAGAGGATATTTAAAGAATTTCAGCCGGCGTTCGCAGAAAAGTTTGCTTTCCTGTCTGACGGACAAAGAAGGTATTTCTAATATTCGCGCCTGGTGGACGTCTAATTCAATTACTATTACGGCTACCAAAGGACAGATTAAAGAAATAGCTAAAAGAGAAGATGTGGATTATATTGAAGAAGATTATACTATTGTCCTTGAGCCAGAATGGGGATTTTTTGACCCGATTGGTCCTAATTTTAACCCCGGTTTGCAGTGGAATATCAAAACAATCAGAGCCGATGAAGTGTGGGACAGTGGTATTACCGGTAGAGACGTGGTAGTCGGTTTTATTGACAGTGGGGTTGATGCTACTCATCCGGCGATTAAGGGTAATCGACGAGCATTTGATTCATGGTTTGACGCTATTCATCCCTTAAACCCTAATCCACATGATGATATAGGTCACGGTACTCACTGCACCGGTATTACCATGGGTCAGAATGGAATTGGCGTGGCGCCTGGAGCTCAGTGGGTAATGGCCCGGGCTTTTGAGGGCGGAGTTGGTCAATCCGAGTGGATTAAGGCAGCTTTTGAATGGTATGCCGAAATGGATGACCCGCCTGATATCCTTTCTAATTCCTGGGGCTCAGATATAGCGGATAGATTAACCTACTGGAATGATGTCTGGACAATGCGTAATTTAAAGATTAAGGTGGTTTTTTCGGCTGGAAATTCCGGCCATTGGACTAGCTGTACACCGGGTAATTATCCAACGGTTATGGCGGTTGGTGCTACTAATGAAAATGATGACATCGCTGGTTTTAGTAGCCGGGGCCCGGCGCCGAATAAGTGGCCATGGACTAATGAAGATTACTGGCTGCGGACGGATTGGAACTTAATTGTGCCGACAATCTCCGCGCCCGGAGTTCAAATTTTGTCCTCGGTTCCCGGCGGTGGATATGTTAAACATTCAGGCACATCAATGGCTTGTCCGCATATTGCTGGCGTAATCGCTTTGATGTTAGACAAAGTTCCGGATTTAACTTTTCAGGAAATTTATTGTCAAATAACCAACACTGCTTTTTATCCTGACCCGACATTACCCTGGCCCAATAATGATTATGGCTGGGGCAGAGTGGATGCTCTGGCTGCGGTAGATATTTTCGGCCCCAAACCCAAAAAAAACGGTCTGGGACAGAATCGCCCTAATCCATTCAAGAAATCAACTATTATTTCTTATAATCTAGTTGATAGATGTCAGGTGACTCTCAAGATTTATGATTCATCCGGCAGATTAGTCAGGACGCTCCTGGCTGGTAATTGGCGTTTTGCTCGTTATTGGCAGATTAAATGGGACGGCAGGAATGATTACGGCAATCAGGTTTTAAACGGCGTTTATTTCTGTTATTTTGAGGCCAGGAACCAGAAAGGCGCGGCGACCAGAGACGTGCGCAAAATTGTTGTTGTAAGATAAATCCAATACTTTTCAAAAAAAGTGTTGAATAAGATAAAGCCCCCCTGTAAACAGCGGGGGCTTGATTTAATTGTAAAAGTTTGATAGAATTAGTAAACTTATATTAATATAAGTTAATGAGCTTGTTAAAGTTAATAAAATAGTTTAAAATATAACATATATAATATATTAATATTAACGTATAATTTACTTAATTTATGCCTAGTAAAACAGCTAAAAAAACAAAAAAGAAACAAGTTATTAAAGATTTTAGAAAAAGCGATAAAGACTCGGGCTCGGCTGAAGTTCAAGTCGGTTTATTAACCAGGGAGATTAAAGACCTGTCTGAACATTTAAGAAAGCATATTCATGATTTTTCTTCTCGGCGCGGTCTTTTAAAGAAGGTCAGTAAGCGCCGGAAGCTCTTGAAATATTTGCAGATTCACGACCCCGAGAGTTACGAAAAAATTATTAAGAAAATTAAAAAATAAAAAAATGTCAATTAAACACAAAAATCAGCGCGTTGGAGTTTTTGTTGATGTACAAAATATGTATCATTCAGCCAAGAATTTACATAGCGCCAATGTTAATTTTGCCAAGGTTTTAGAAGAAGCAGTGGCTGGTCGGCAGCTCATCCGGGCTATTGCTTATGTAATCAGGTCGAAAAGCCGGGAAGAACAGAGCTTTTTTGAGGTAATTTCTAAGCAGGGTTTTGAACTCAAAATAAAGAATTTACAAATTTTCCCCGGGGGCATGAAAAAAGCAGATTGGGATATTGGGATGGCCGTTGATGCCATCAAATTGGCCGATAAATTGGATGCGATTATTCTGGTTACTGGAGACGGAGATTTTATTCCTCTGATTGCCTATTTAAGAGAAAATAAGGGTTGTCGGGTTGAGCTGTTGGCTTTTAGTAAAACCGCTTCATCAAAATTAGTTGAGGCAGTGGATGGGTTCATCGATTTAAGTAAAAACAAAAAAAAGTTTTTAATTAAAAAGTTGAGATAGTATGAAAGAAGATTTATCTGTCAGGGATTATAAGTCACAGAAAGAAAAATACAAAGATATTTTAACCGAAACTGCCCGCGAGGCGGCAAAAATTACTTTTTCTCGACTTAAATCGTATAAAGAACTTGATGTCGCTACCCCGGAAGAAGCTGAAAAAAAATTTAAAGAAAAATCCCTTGAACTATGGCGAGAATTTGCCGTACATGGTGTTTTGCGTTTTGACCGTGAAGAGAAAAAAATAAAATTATTGCCCTTTACTGATTTAGACGGGAGGGTTTCTGTCGGACTGTTTAAAATGGCTGGTTTTGACGTAAAGGATATTATTTATGTGTCGCCCGGCAAGTTTGTTCCCGGAGCTATTAACTTGGACACTGGCGGTAAAACTGGGTTGGTGGTATCTGAAGAGGACGAGACGGCCTGGATAGATCACCATGGACCCGAAGCAACCGAGACTACTGTTCCAGCCGCCAGACAGGTTTATTTAATGCTGATTGCTTCAGGTTTTTTGAAGAAGGACCCAATCTTAGATAAGCTGGTTCAATTTGTCTCGCGTATAGACCGAGCCAGGTATCCTCGGGCTGAAAAACAGTTTTATCAAAGCGACCGGACCGTTCTAGGATTGCAAAGATTTTTTAGTTTTGAAAATTTATTTGACTATTTTAAGCAGGGCCGCTCACCCGAAGAAATTCTTTCTGACGATG
>CAZMTM010000078.1:0-4284 GCA_964569175.1 uncultured Gammaproteobacteria bacterium
GCGCAAAGGCAGAATTGCCTGATGCATTCTATCCCGACCCATTCTGGCCGATCCTCCGGCTGAGTCTCCTTCAACTAAAAAAAGTTCACTTTTTTCCGGTTCACGGGAAGTGCAGTCAGCTAATTTTCCCGGCAGAGCAAGACTTTCCAAAACTCCTTTTCGCAAAACTGTTTCTCGCGCTGTTCGGGCCACCTGGCGGGCTCGAGCTGATAAAATACACTTACCGATGATTGCCTCAGCATCTTTCGGGTGCTCTTCTAAAAAACTTTTAAAAGCGGCCGAAAACACCGAATCAACAGCCGGCCTAACTTCATTATTGCCCAACCTAGACTTGGTCTGTCCTTCAAATTGCGGCTCTTTTATCCGTACGCTGACGATTGCAGTTAATCCTTCGCGAACATCATCACCACTTAAATTACTGTCTTTTTCTTTTAAATATTGTTTTTCTCTGGCAAAACTATTAAGCGTTCTAGTCAGGGCTGAACGAAAACCAATAATATGCATTCCGCCTTCGGAAGTATGAATATTATTAGCAAAACCAAGAAGCGTTTCTTTATACTCCTCGGTGTATTGAAGCGCAACTTCAACAAAAATATTATCAATCTCTCTGGCAATATAAAAAATATTCGGGTGCCGAGTCTGGTTATGTCGATTCAAATAACGAATAAAAGAAGACACCCCGCCTTCAAAATAGAATGTATATGATTGATGGGATTCTGTGGTTCTTCTATCGTTTACTCTAATCTTTACTCCACGGGTTAAATAAGCCTGTTGACGGAGATGTGATAAAATTGTCCCCCAGCTAAACTCAATTTTAGAAAAAATTTTCGGATCCGGTTGGAAAGTAATAATGGTTCCTGTCCCCGACGATTTGCCCGCCACACTGACCTTTTTTAAAGGCTTGCCATATTTATATTCCTGCATCCACAACTTTCCATTGCGTTTAACCTCGGCCTTCAAATAAACTGATAAAGCATTAACCACTGACACGCCCACGCCATGTAATCCCCCAGCCACCTTATAGACAGCCTGGTCAAACTTAGCTCCAGCGTGTAATTTAGTCATTACCACTTCAAGGGCGCTTTTGCCAGTTGGCTTATGCTTGTCTACGGGAATACCTCGACCATTATCCGCCACTCTGATTTTATTATCCGGTAGAAGATCAATGTTAATTTCATTACAATAACCAGCGTTTGCTTCGTCCACGGCGTTGTCCCCTACCTCCCAAATCATATGGTGAAGCCCGCGTGGACCAGTTGAACCAATATACATAGCCGGACGACGCCGCACCGGTGCCAGACCTTCTAAAACGGTAATTTGTTTGGCCCCGTATCCTTCAGTTGATGATTTTTTCTTAGCTGTAACAGTCTTCTTAATGATTTTTTTACTCCCCTTTTTACTCCTCTTTTTAGCGCCTTCTCGGGCCCTTTTTTTGACTATTTTTTTCTTTTTCATACTAATTATTATACCACAAAATAACAAAAAAACAAGGCAAATTTACCCTGTTTATATCTCTGGATAAATAAAAATCACATCAATTTTTTTCTCAAAAAAGCCGGAATTTCCAACTCATCCTCGGAGAGAACTCCTCCTCCTATTTTAGGTTTAATCTTTGTTTTCTTGCCAGATTTACTTGATAAGATTTCCCCGCTCTTTACTTCACCTGAAAAGTTTTGAATAGGGAAAACTTTCTTTACTGGTTCATTTATCTCATGATTAGACAAATGAGAAACGTGCTTATCAAAACCAGTGGCAATAAGGGTTACTTTTAGTTTATTCTCTAATTCTTCATTTATAACCGTGCCAAAAATAATTTTAGCATTCTGGTCTACCTGCTCGGTAATTAGCTGGGCGATTTCATCAACCTCGCTCATCTTTAAATCCGATGAACCAGTAATAATAAAAAGGACACTCTGGGCGCCTTTTATGGAGATATCTAAAAGTGGATTTTCTAAGGCATGCTTAGCGGCCTGAATTGCCCGGTTCTCTCCAGTGGCCACACCAATACCCAGAAGAGTTGGACCGGCATCTCGCATAATAGTCTCAATATCAGCAAAATCGACATTAACCAACCCGGGTATATTAAGAATATCAGCGATTGATTGGACGGCCTGTTTTAAAACTTCATCAGCCACATTAAAGGCTTCCAGTATTGGAGTTGATTTATCAATAACTTGAAGAATTCGACTGTTAGGAATAATAATTAGTGTATCCACCCGATGAGATAATTTTTTAATCGCCTGTTCGGCAATCTCCTTACGCTGAATTCCCTCAAAAATAAAGGGTTTAGTCACAATAGCAACAGTTAGGGCTTTAGTCTGGTTGATTAAATCAGCTACGACCGGAGCGGCACCGCTGCCGGTTCCCCCGCCCATGCCGGCAGTAATAAAAATCATATCAGCGCCTTTCAGGGCTTCCTTCACTCTATTAGTATCTTCTCCAATAGCCGCCCGCCCTATTTCCGGATTCATTCCCGTACCCAATCCTTTGGTAATAGTTCTGCCTATTCTAATTTTTTTTACCGGTCCGCTAATAGCTCGCAAAGCCTGGGCATCAGTATTTATGGCAATATATTCTACCCCGCGCATTTTAGCACTGGTCATCCGGTTAATGACCGAACCGCCGGCTCCGCCAATGCCGACTACTTTTATTTTAGTAAAAGTAGTACGAGATTTTTGTTCTCGTAATTGTTTTTTAGATAGTTGTTTCTTCTGCCTGGCCATAAATTTAGAATAGAGTATTTAGAATAGAGTATTTAGAATAGAGTATTTAATATACTTGATTCCAAATACTAGATACTTAATTCTTATTAGTATGGTATTAAATTCTTAATCCACTTTTTTATTTTTTCACCAACCCCGGGTACCACAACCCCGGAACTTCTGGCGCCTCCGGGCTGTCTCCCCCATAAAACTAAACCAACCGCTGTTGAAAAACTGGCGTCATAGGCTTTATTTATACCACTGACAAAACCCTTGGGCGCCCCAACTGAGGCAGGAATCTTAAAAACATTTTTGGCCGTTTCAACCAGACCGTCTAATTTAGACCCAGCGCCAGTCAAGACAACACCAGCCGGGAGTTTACCGCTCCTCTCTATATTTACTAATTCTTTATCAACCATCTTAAAAATTTCTTCACACCTTGCTTCAATAATTTTGGCCACATCTTTTTTGGAAACCGTCCCCTCTTCTTTCTCGCTTAAATCCTTAAAGTTAATCTGTTCATGTTTGGACACCTTTCCAGAAAGTGAGGTTCCATAATTTAATTTAATTATTTCAGCCAATTCTATTGGTATTCGCAAACCAATAGCAATATCAGATGTAATATGACGTGCGCCAACCGGCAAAATCTTAGCCGAGAGAACATCTCCCTCTTCAAAAACAGCCAGACTGGTAGTGGTGCTACCTAAATTTAGAGCTATCACCCCCAGCTCTTTCTGACGTTTAGAAAGCACTGCTTCAGCAGTAGCCAAGATTAAAAAAACCAGCTCATCAACTCCAATACCTGCACGATAAAGACATTTGGTTAAATTTTTAATCTGATTAGAAAGTCCAAGAATAATTTGGGCCTCCACTTCCAACCGTACGCCAGTCATGCCCACTGGATCCATAATGCCGGGCTGATTGTCTACGGAAAAACTGCGCGGCAAAACGTGAAGAATTTCGTAATTGTTTGGCGTAGCCACCGTCTGAGCCGCCTCAAGAACTCTGGCTACATCATCTTCCTTAATTTCACCGTCAGCTCGTGAAACAGCAACCACACCCCGGCTCTCCTGGGAAATCACATGGGTGCCGGAGATTCCCACATAAGCATGTCCGATCGGCAAACCAATCATTCTCTCAACTTTTTCTACACAGGAAGAAATGCTGGAGACTGTATCTTCAATACTGGTAATTACTCCCTTACTTATTCCTTCTGACGGCCCCTCTACCAAACCAATTATGTGTAAATCTCCATCAGGATAAACCTGGCCCACGGCAATTCTAATTGCTTTGGACCCCAAATCTATGCCAGTAATAACATCTTGATGAGCCATATGATATAAATTAAATTCTAATATCTTTAATTATTTTATTTATTGATATTCTCTTTTATGTGTTATTTTTTATAATCCAGCCCCCATAGAAGCCAAGGATCTCTTAATAAAAGTAAAAATATTAAATAATTAAGAAAATTTATCTTTACTTTTATTTTTGTTTTTCTCTAGATTAATATTAATGGTTCGAATTGATTCATCGCCCAAATCAGCTCTGACTTGGTACTGGCCTGCAGATAAATTTTTGG
>CAZMTM010000079.1:0-4262 GCA_964569175.1 uncultured Gammaproteobacteria bacterium
TCTTTCAATTTCTCGCCAAACTCTAAATGCGTTTGCAGATCCAGGGCTGAGTAGCCGATTGGGATAATAGAAAAATTTTTAATTTTTTGCGTCAGATAGTAAAGGGGGACGGTGGTTCCGTGATCTAAATTTGGTTCGCTAACCATAGTTAATGGGAATAGGGGAGAGGTAGTTTCTAACCGTTCTCTTATTCTATGGGCTAACCCTAAATCGCCCTTAAATTCCATTTTAGTGGTTAAATCACCAAACATTTGAAAGTTGCCAGAGTAATTTTCAGCCAAATTTAGACAAAAAACATCGGGGAAAATTGGTCCGTGTGGAGAGATAATTATTATTGTATCAGGATTAACTTTAGCTAATTGATTGGCTAAAGTTTCCATTGCCTCAATAGTTTTTTTAACCCGCGCTAGATTATCCCGGCCAATGGTTGGGATAATAATTGGCGGATGAGGCGTAATAGCGGTAAAGACTAACATATTATTCAATTTACTTAATTCTTATAATTTCTCCCGATGGATACATATCTAAGATGATTTTTGGGATAACAATAATCGCATCCCATTGATAACCTATGGTTTCAAAAGTTTCTCCAGAAAAAATAGGCAAACGTTTACCTTGAGCAATTACGTAAACAGCCGCACCATCGGCTGTTTTTATCAAGGTTCCATCTCTGAATTTAATCGGCTTGCCAGTTTCAAATTTAGCTAATTCCTTGGGGCTAACTTTAGTAATATGATTATAAGGAAAATTAACATTTAGGATTGTTATATCAACAATCGGATATTTTGTGTTCTCTTTAACATAATAGACGCCCAAGGAAACACTATTTTGCAATAAAGCCCCGGTTGGATAAGGCGAAAGAATAGGTTCACCGTTTTCATAAGATATCAGGTCAGTTTCTTCAATCTCGATTATTTCGTCCGGATGGAAACCAATGGCCCGGAAGATATCTTCGGATATGGCGCGTTTTTGATTATCAACCAACATAAAAAGTTGGCCTAAAGAAGCGCGAACCAGTGAATAATTTGGAAAAGTCATTGGCCGGCCGATTTCAAAAGTTTCAAGGTCTGTCTTGTCTATATCCTGAACATTCTGGAAGTTATAGCTGAGTAAAAAAACGTTTTTTGAACGGAATGGCCGTCTTTTGCCATTTTGGATTAGCCAGACGCCAGCTTCTCCTTTTACTCTGACCAATGTTCCATCAGAAAATTTGTTGTCCTTTTTTCCAAACCATTTTTCCCAGATTTCCCAATGCCAGATTTTCCAGAAAAGTCGGTTATCATAGATATGAGGAGCATAGTTGTAAAGACTGGCAGTGGTCTGATTAGTAGGGATAACAAATTTGCTATACTGAGGAGTAAAAGTTCTATCTTTCCAATTAACCAGGGTCTTGGTTTTTTGACCAACCTCAAAACGGAATTGCCAGGGGTGTTCTAAATAATAACGAAATCTCCACGCCGCCCTGTCAATCTGGGTGGCAAAACCGCGAAATCTGCTTACTGGCTGAGAATAATCATAGCAGGAGAAACCAGTTGCCCAGTTATAGGCATCTTCGGTTGGTTTTGGGTTGGTGAGAAGGCTCTTTTCCCTTTGCAAAAGAACCATTAAAAATCGAGGGTTAATCTTATATTCCTGGGCCGCCTGATAGATTATTTTTGAGACAGGTTTAATCTGACCGCCAATATCTATAAATTTCTTTTGGCCCAGAGTACCACCAACTTCTTCTAAAAATTCCTGGATTTCTTCCAGGGTCATGCTTTGATAATTGGTTAATTCGTAATCAGAAATAATATAATTAGGGTCAAAAGAAATATCAGCATGGCTATTTAATGGCCAGACAAGATTAATCAGGATAAATAGACCTAGGAGAATAGTAGTGAATGGTTTTGACATATGATATTAATTATACTCTGCAAACAGGTGCTTGACAAGGATATTAGTTGTGATATAATTACTTTTGAATAAAACAGAGGAGGCAAAATGCCAAAAATTCGAAAAATCAGTATTGAAGATTTTAATAGGTTGATGCAAGAAAAACACTACAAAGTAGAAGAAATTAAAGAGATTCTTAACAGATCTTTTGCCAGGAACGAAAGGAATAGAGAGCTAAAGTTGGCTCCCAAACTTAACGAAATTATTGAGACCGAGCCGACCCAGGAGGGAAGAGATTTTTTGTTAGCCCTGATTATGCTATATAGGATGCCACGAAAGGAATATGGACGTAATCACTATTCATCTGGAGATGGTCACCCTCATGAAGGGTATATGTAAAATATTGGTTGAAACCAAAAAGCCTGGTTCAAAATGAACCGGGCCTTTTATTTTATCTTACTATTTTATTATTCTAATTCTATTATTCTACTATATTATTATTATTATTTTATAACCATCTTTTTATCTTTTACATTTATCTTAAAAGTAGATTTTTTTTCGCCGCTAATAATCTTTAGGGCCAGGGGATCAAGAATTTGTTTCTGAATAACTCGTTTCAAGAGTCTGGCGCCGTAAACTGGATCAAAGCCAAGCTCTACCAATAAATCTTTTGTTTTCTCTGATATATTCAATTTAATTTTTTCCTCGGCCAACCTTTTATTAACGCGTTCCAATTGTAAATCAACGATTTGTTTAAGGTCAGTTTTATTCAGGGCGTGAAAAACAATAATTTCATCAACTCGATTTAAAAATTCCGGTTTGAAACTTTCCCGTAGCGACTTGTGAATTTTCTCCTTAATAATTTTTTCAGAATCAACTTTTTCTCGGTCAGAGACAAAACCAAAACCCACTCTTTGTGCATGCTCTTTAATCAAATCAGAACCGAGATTAGAGGTCATAATAATGACTGTATTTTTAAAATTAACAGTTCGTCCTTTGGCGTCGGTTAACCGGCCCTCATCTAAAATTTGCAGTAAAATATTTAAGACCCTGGGGTGAGCTTTTTCAATTTCATCAAATAGAATAACACTATAAGGTCGCCGCCTGACTATTTCTGTTAACTGTCCGCCTTCTTCATAACCGATGTAACCCGGGGGCGAACCAATCATTTTAGATGCCGTATGCCGCTCCATATATTCACTCATATCAAGTTGAACCAGAGCATTCTCGCTGTTGAATAGAAAGTCAGCCAGACTTTTAGCTAATTCGGTTTTACCCACACCAGTTGGACCAAGAAATATGAATGAACCAATTGGACGATTTTCTTCAGCAATTCCGGCTCTTGAACGTCGGACGGCATTAGCCACTGCTTTAACTGCTTCCTTTTGATCAATTAATCTTTTATGAATTTCTTCTTCCATGCGGGCTAATTTTTTGGTCTCTTCCTCTAACATTCTAGATACTGGTATCCCTGTCCAATGTGAAACAACCTGAGCAATTTCTTCAGCCCCAATTTCTTCTTTAAGAATGCGGTGGTCTTTTTGAATTTTGGCCAATTTTTTCTGGGTAGTAGCAATTTTCTTTTCTAATTCAGGAATTTGTCCGTATTTTATCTCGGCCACCTTTTGTAAAGAACCCTCGCGTCCAGCGATTTCAGACTGCTGTTTTAATTTATCCATTTCCTCTTTCATTTTATGAATTTCAGTAATAATATCCTTCTCTGTTTTCCAGCGAATTTCAAAATCTTTAATTTTTTCTTTTAGGTCAGCTGCTCTTTTTTTAATTTTTTGTAGTTGTTCTTTATTTTCTTTATCTTTTTTTAAGACAGTTTTCTCAATTTCTAATTGCCGCAATTTTCTTTTTAATTTATCTAATTCTTCTGGTTGACTTTCAATTTCCATACGTAAAGCTGAGGCGGCCTCATCCATCAAATCAATTGCTTTGTCAGGCAAAAATCGGTCGGTAATATAGCGCTGAGAAAGTTTAGCTGCTTCCACTAAAGCGTTGTCAGTAATTCTGATACCATGGTGAACCTCATACTTTTCTTTAATGCCCCGTAAAATAGCAATAGTATCTTCAATTGAGGGTTCACTGACATAAACGGGTTGAAAACGACGTTCTAGGGCAGCGTCTTTTTCAATATATTTCTGATATTCTTTGATGGTGGTGGCACCGATACAATGCAATTCACCCCGGGCCAGGACCGGTTTAAGCATATTTGAAGCATCAATCGCGCCTTCAGCTCCGCCAGCGCCAACTACAGTATGCAGCTCATCAATAAAGAGGACGTAGTTACCTGAACGTTTTATCTCTCTCAAAACTGCTTTAAGTCGATTCTCAAATTCTCCCCTAAATTTGGTTCCGGCTATTAAGCCGCCCAAGTCTAAAGA
>CAZMTM010000080.1:0-4231 GCA_964569175.1 uncultured Gammaproteobacteria bacterium
TTGCCCGACTACTTGCGTAAATACGCCGAGATTAACAAGAAAGTAGCGGTAGCCGGCCTTTATAACCGGCTGGAAATCTGGGACGAAAAGAAATGGGAAGAATACAAAAAAGAATCAGAAGAAGAGAGCTCGGATATTGCCGAGGCATTGGACGAGCTAGGAGTATGACAATCCACCAACCTGTTCTTTTAAATGAAGTTCTTCACTATTTAAACCCTAAACCTAATCAGCACTTTATTGATTGTACGGTTGGCGGCGGCGGGCATGCGCTGGCTATTTTAAAAAGGACTGGTCCGAACGGTAAAATTTTAGGCATAGATGACAGCCCGGGAGCAATTGCCAATTTAGAAAGTGAGACTCGGAATTTAAAATTAAACCAAAAATTTATTTTGGTTAATGATAATTTTGCGAATTTAAAAGAGATCGTTAAAAAGAATAATTTTCAACCAATTCAAGGAATTCTGGTTGACCTGGGTTTATCATCAGACCTCTTAGAAAAGAGTCAGCGTGGATTTAGTTTTATGCGCGACGAAATATTAGACATGAGATTTAATCCAACCCAAAATGATTTGACGGCCCAAAAAATCATCAGCCAGTATTCAAGAAAGGAGCTAATAGAAATTTTTCGCGAATTTGGTCAGGAACGATTCGCCGGACGGATAGCCGCAGTGATAGTTGATAATAGAAGAAAAGAGGCGATCAAGACTACCGGTCAATTAGTTAATTTAATTCAACAAGTCCTTGGCCGACGTTTCCATGTTAAGAGTTTAGCCAGAATATTTCAGGCTTTGCGCATTACGGTTAATACTGAATTGGAGAATCTTAAGGAAGTATTGCGGCAGAGTATTGTTGTTCTGGCTCCCGGTGGCAAGATTATCGTTATTGCTTATCATTCTTTAGAAGACCGAATAGTTAAGATTTTCTTTAAACAATTTAAGCAGGAAGAAAAATTGCGGATAATAACCAAAAAGCCGATTAGACCCAGTCCGGACGAGATTAAAACCAATCCCCGGGCTCGCAGTGCCAGGCTAAGAGCTGGTGAGAAAATATAAGATTGCCAATGGCAAATTCATGGTAAATTTAATTCAGGATTATGACTTTTTACAAAAAAATATCTCGACCCAGTCGGGCTAAAAAATCAAAAATAAATCACACTTTTTTTAATTGCTTTGTCATTGGTTTACTTTTATTAATAGTTATTGCTTATTTACTCCAGGCCAATTCTAGTATTTCATACAGTTTACGGACAAAAGAGGTTAATTCTGAACTTGAGACCCTTAAGATTGAGAATGAGTATTTGGTTAGAAAAGTAACTCAACTTAATTCTATCGCCAATATTTACAAAATTTCTGCTGATTTAAAAATGGTTAAGGTGGCTCGGGCTGATTATTTGACCCCGACTAGTGAAACATTTGCCGAAAGATAGTTATTTGTGATATACTTTTAGTATGGCAAATCGTTTAAAAGTATTAATGGCTGGTGTTTTTATTTTAGGCGCTTTAATCATTGGGCGCCTCTTTGAATTACAGGTTTTGGGTCATAATTTTTACGCTGATTCGGCTCATGGCCGGAATGCTATCAGTCAATCAATCCCGGCTGAGCGGGGGAGGATATTTCTGTATGATGGCGACGAATTTTATCCTTTATCAATCAATGTTAATACTTACAATTTAATTGCTGTCCCGGCCCAGATTAGTAAACCAGGAGAATGGGCCGAAAAAATAGCCCCCTTTTTGGGTATTGAGAAAAGTATTATCCTTGATCAATTAATCGAGGAGAGTGAAGATACAGACGAATTTAAGGAACTCTTGGAGCGCCTGGCGCAAAAAAACGATTTTTACGAGTTATTAAAAAGAGACCTGACTATTAATGAAGTCGAGCAAATCAAAACTCTTGATTTAGAAGGGGTTGTTTTTGAGACTGTACCAGGCCGTTACTGGCCAGAGAAAAATCTTTTCAGTCATATTGTTGGCTTTACAGGGATACAGGATAATGAGCTTAAGGGTCAGTATGGTTTAGAGGAGTTCTTTGATGAAGAATTACGGGGGATACCCGGCCAGCTGGCAGCTGAAAGAGCGCCGGGCGGTTATTTAATCAGTTCCTCGCAAGATATTATTAAACAACCGAAAGATGGAGTAGATCTGGTTTTAACTATTGATCAGTCCATTCAATTTTTTGCCTGCCAGTCCCTGCGGCAGGCGGTTATAGACTACGAAGCAGCCGGTGGTTCAGTCATGATTTTAGCGCCTGATACTGGGGCTATCCTCGCTCTTTGTAATCAACCAGATTTTAATCCTAATCAGTATTCAAAAGTAAAAGATTTTGCTATTTTTAAAGATTCGTCTATTTCTTCTCCTTTTGAGCCGGGTTCTATCTTTAAAATCATAACCATGGCCGGCGCTTTGGATGATAAGAAAGTGATGCCAACGACCATCTATCACGATAAGGGTTATCTTAATATTGATGACTATACTATCAGGAATGTTGACGGTCAGACATATGACTGGCCGACCATGACTAATGTTTTGGAACATTCAATTAATACCGGCGCGGTGTTTGCCGCTCGCCAATTGGGCCGAAGATCATTTAGGAATTATGTTAAAAAGTTTGGTTTTGGCGGATTAACTGGTATAGAACTGGCTGGTGAAGTTAGTGGAAATGTTGATAATTTAGAGGAAAGAGCTGAAATATATCTGGCTACTGCCTCATTTGGTCAAGGAATTACTGCCACTTCACTCCAGATAATTAACGCTGTCGGAGCGATTGCCAATCAGGGTAAATTAATGAAGCCCTACATTATTGAGAGAATCGTTGAGGATAACAGAGAATCTATCCAGGAACCAAGATTTATTCGTCAGGTTGTTTCTCCTTCTACCGCTACCACTTTAACGGCGATGCTCGTTTCTGTTTTAGAAAACGGTTACGGCCGTCAAGCCAGAGTGCCGGGATATTTTGTAGCTGGTAAAACGGGTACCGCCCAGGTGCCCGGGCCAGGAAGTACTTATTCAGATAAAGTTATTCATTCTTTTGTTGGATTTGCTCCGGCCACTGACCCTAAATTTGTGGCTCTGGTAAAATTAGATAATCCTCAGAAAGGTCGTTTTGCTGATTCCACGGCTGCACCGGTCTTTGGTAAAATAGCCGAATTTATACTAAGATATTATGGAGTACCGCCGGATAATGTGAATAATTAATTAATCAAACAAATCGGATAGATGAAAAAATTTCTTGAGGCAATACTGGCGTTTTTTGCCAGGCGGACTATTAGAAAGTATAAACCGGTCGTTATTGGTATTACTGGCAGCGTCGGTAAATCTTCTACCAAGGAAGCAATTTATACTGTGCTTGATAAATATTTTAAGGTTAGGCGCAGTTTAAAGAACTATAACAATGAGATCGGATTACCGTTAACCATTCTCGGACGTCTCTCGCCCAGCAAGAGTTTAGCCGGATGGTTAAGGGTTTTTTGGATGGCAGTCGGGACAGTTGCTTTTCCGGAAAAATCCTATCCTAAAGTTTTAATTTTAGAAATGGCCGCTGATCATCCGAGCGACATTGAATATTTAATTAATATTGCTCCCTGCCAGATTGGCATAATTACCGCAGTTAGCCCAACCCATCTTGAATTTTTTAAAAGTGTGGAAAATGTGGCTAAAGATAAACAAAAAATTATTAGCCATCTTCCGCCCAAAGGTTGGGCAATTTTAAATGCTGATGATGAGCGAGTAATGGCCATGAAAAACCAAACAGAAGCTAGAATTTTAACTTATGGGTTATCGGAGAAAGCTGATGTTAGAGTCGTTGAAATAAATTTGGGACAGGAATTAGGCGAGAAGCGCCTTGAAATTAGGGGTCTGAAATTTAAAGTAAGCTACAAGGGTTCAACCGTACCAGTATTTTTACCCAAGATTTTAGCCCGTTCGCAAGTATATTCGGCTCTGGCGGCCATTGCTGTTGGTTTGACCCTTGATTTAAATTTAATTGAAATATCTGAAGCTTTAAAAAATTATCAGCCCCTGCCCGGCCGGATGAAGCCAATCAGGGGCATAAAAAATAGTTTAATTATTGAAAAAACTCCTTAATTTTTAAATTTTTAAGGTGATGAAATTTATGTTTTCAGATTCATTATTTAAAATTTATTAATAATTTAAAATTTTAAGTTGTTTGATGTTTTGATATCACGTCTGAACTGTATTCTGATTATTTAATATATTATTTTGTATTTTTGTAG
>CAZMTM010000081.1:0-4114 GCA_964569175.1 uncultured Gammaproteobacteria bacterium
TTACGCCCACAGAAACAAAAATTTTAACTGAACGTCAGAGCCTGGCTAATTTTACTGAAAAAGTAATTTCTGAATTAAAAGCCTGGTTAATTTCATTGGAAACCATTGAAGGTACTGAGCAGGAAATATGGGGAAAAAATAAAAAGCGCTTAGTTAAACTAGTCGCTAATTGGTTGGTTAATCGTTTGTTAACTCTTCTCAAAAAAAGTGGTCAGACAAAATTTCCTGTATCAGCGGAAAATTTTGCTGAATTTATTATTTTAGTTTATGAGAAGAAAATTTCCAGTACTCTAGCTCAAAGTATTTTGGAAAAAATGTTTTATCAGAGAGGGGATTTAGACCGGATAATGGCTGATACAAAATTAAAACAGATTGATGGTAAGAGTGAAATAATTAATATTATTAAAGAAGTTATTAAGGATAACCCTGCAGTAGTGGAGAAATTTCATCAAGGGAAACATAATGTTATTCAATATTTAATTGGTCGAGTAATGAAAAAGAGTAAGGGTCAGGCTAATCCAGAATCAGTTCAGAAGCTGCTTGAGAAAGAGTTAAGTTAGAAAATTGGTAATTAGTCGTTCGGCCTGATTATAGTTTTTTATCCACTTGATTCTTTTATCTCTTTTAAACCAACTGATTTGGCGGCGCGTATAATGACGCGTGTTTTTTTTAATCAAATCAATTGCTTCTAAAAGAGTAATTTTATTTTGAAGGTAAAGAATAATTTCTTGATAACCAATCCCGCTCATAGATGGTAAATTTAGAGAATATTTTTTAGTCAGTTTTTTGACCTCTTTAACCAGCCCGGCTTCTATCATTTTATCTACCCGTTGGTTAATTCTTTTATAAAGTGCTTCTCGCGGGAGTTTAACACCGATTTGCAGCATATTAAATAGAGGGCGGCCCCTTTTTCGTAGTTTTGAAAAAGGTTTTTTTGTTTTCAGGCAGACCTCTAAAGCACGAATTATCCGGCGGGAATTTTTTTGCTGGACAAACTTTTCCGCTCCTGGATCCAATCTAATTAATCTGCGCCAGAGATAGTTTAATCCATATTTGTCCATCATCTTTTCCAATTTTTTTCTTAATTTTTTATCTGGCACGACTGGTGGGATTTCGAGATTATCCACAATCGAGCTGATATATAATCCGGTACCGCCGACTAGAAAAGGAAGCTTTTTGCGTCGGCGAATATCTTTAATAATTTTTATTGCTTTTTGTTTAAATTGACCAACATTAAATTCCTGGTCCGGCCTGACAACATCAATCAGGTAATGAGGAATACCCCGGACTATTATCGAGTGTTTTATTGACCGGATGCCTTTGGGTTTGGCCGTACCAATGTCCATTCCCTGGTAGATAGCCCGGCTGTCAGTTGAAATTATTTCTCCCTTAAATTTCTTGGCCAGTTTCAAAGACATCCCTGTTTTCCCCGAAGCGGTCGGACCTAAAATGACAATTAATTTTGGTTTGCGATTTTTCATTTTACTTTCTCAAAAATTTAGACTATAATTAGATTACCTTAATTTTTTAAAAATGTATGAGTTTTGAATTTGTTAAAATTTTAATTAGTGAAGGTAAAGGAATTGATACCTTAATTTTTCTGCTTCTCAGCGCCGGACCGACGCTTCTCTGGCTTTTTATTTGTTTACGATTTGATAGGGCAGCCCCCGAACCACCCGGTCAGATTTTAAAAGTTTTTCTCTGGGGAGTGCTTATTACAGTCCCGGTTATTTTTATCGCCGGTCCTTTGACCGGTTTAGCTGAAGCGAGCTCTCTGCGCGATTCAATTTTCCTTATTTTTGTTTTATCCTTTTTAATTGATGGTTTGTTTGAGGAATTGGCCAAATACGCAGTTCTTCATCTAAGAGTCTATCGTTCCCGCCATTTTGACCAGCCGCGCGATGGGTTTGTTTACGGCATGACCATTGGTCTGGGTTTGGCCTTTGTTGAAAATATTCTTTACGGATTGGTCATTAACAATCTGGCCATGGGGGTAACAACGGTAATCATGAGGGGGTTTACAACCACTTTTATGCATTGGCTGGCCGGTGGGATTATCGGTTATCATCTGGGACTGGCTAAATTTTATCATACAACAAAACGGGGTAAATGGTTGGTAATTTTACGCGGCCTTCTTCTGGCCATCCTTTTTCACGGATTTTATAATACAATTGTCAGATTTGGCTGGACATGGGGACTGATACCTTTAGCCGTTCTCCTGATTGGTGTTTTTATAATGGTTTTAAGAGAAATCAGAAAGGCCTCTCAAATGTCCCCGCCAGTCCCCGGGGTGTTGTCGCAGTAATCTTTATTTTAGAAAATTCGCCGATTTTTGATTCTGGCGATTTTTTTTATTTCCTGTTCAGAGTTGAACTTTAGAAATGGGGGTTGACACAATTTAAAAAATTGTTAATATTATTAGTAATTACAAAGGAGGTGATGTGAATGTATAAAGTTAAAGTGGAAAAACAGTCCTCAGGATTGGCGGGGGAAATGGTTGTTAGTTCAATTGAAGAAGTAACGATGAAAACAGGGGATGGCCCCAGTGTTGTTATAGAGCGCCCTACGGTTATAGAGGTAAGAGGAAACTGGGGACAACCAAATCCTTTTGGCATAGAGGCAAGAGGATTCAGGGGAGCATTAAATTATTTTATCATTGAACTACCCGGTGCATGGGAGAGATTCTGGGGCATTACTCTTGAGAAAAAAATTGAAAAAGCGCGTCAAAAATGTCAGAAGTGGTGCGACAAGGAAAATGCGGAAAAAAATGCGAACAAGAAATAAGAGCAGAGGAATAATCAACAGCTTCAATAAAATTGGGGCTGTTTTTTTGTAATTATTTTTCCTTCCAGTCCCCAGGCTGTAGCTTTAGTTATTTTTACTTTAGCGAATTGTCCAATTGATTGGCGGTTCAATTTTATCCTTACATTTTTAAATGTTCTGGTTTTGGCCTGAATATTTTTTTGTTTGTCTTTTCCAATTATTAAAATATCTACTATTTTCCCAATGTATTTTTTGTTATTCTCCAGGGCTGTTTTTTTGAGAATTTCAGTTAAAACTTTTTCCCGGCGTTTTTTTTCTTCTTTCGGTACGTTATCCTTGAATTTGGCGGCCGCGGTACCGGCCCGCGGAGAATATTGAGCAATATAGGCCATGTCAAATTTGAGTTGACGCATTAGTCTGGCTGTATTGGCAAATTGTTTTTTGGTTTCTCCGGGAAAACCAACAATAATATCAGTTGATATGCTGATATTATTTATTTTTTGTCTAATTTTTTTAATAAGTTTTTGATAATGGTCAACCGTATAACCGCGGTTCATTTTTTTAAGAATGACGTTATCACCGGATTGAACTGGCAGATGCAAATATTCGCAGATATTTCCACAGTCGGCCATAATCTTAATCAGCTTGTCGGATAAATCTTTAGGATGAGAAGTGATAAATCTGAGCCAAAATTTTCCGGGTATGTCGTTAATCAGCTGGAGTAATTTGGGAAAAGTAATTTTTCCTTGATAGGAATTTACGTTTTGACCGAGCAGGATTATCTCTTTATAACCTCTCTTTATTAAATTTTTTGTTTCATCTAAAATATCGTTAGCCGGTCGAGATAATTCATGGCCGCGAACATAGGGGACAACACAATAAGTACAAAAATTATTACATCCGGTCATAATCGGCACGTAGGCGGAGAATGGAGACGTTTGAAGAGGGGGGAGAGAAAGATAATTGTCGGGAGAAGCAAGGGTTTTGGAAAAATCAAGGGTTTGCCTCCCGATTTTGTTTTTGAGTAATTCGGGTAGTTTAGATAGATTTTTAATGTCGAAGATTAAATCAAATCTATTTTTAAAAGCCTCTCTATCGGTTGGCAAGATACATCCGGTTAAGAGGGTTTTGAGTTCTGGATTTTTCTTTGGCAATTCAGTAAATCTTGGTACCAGTCCGTAAACCCGGTCAACGGCTGACTGCCGGACCGAGCACATATTAACCATTATTAAATTAGCCTCTTCCATTTTTGAGGCCTTTTTATATCCGATATTTTCTAAAACTGCGGCTATTCGTTCAGAGTCAGATCTGTTCATCTGGCAGCCGTAGGTGATAATGTGGTATTTTTTTG
>CAZMTM010000082.1:0-4076 GCA_964569175.1 uncultured Gammaproteobacteria bacterium
AAACCACACACAAAAATTGTCCAAATCATATGAAATTTATTAAATAATTATTATTAATTATTGATTTGTTCTCATGTGTAATATTTTTACTATATCTTTGCCATATCTTTGTTATACCTTTATTGTGCTTTTATTATACCTTATTTAGAACAAAACTTAAAGGGACTGGTTCGTCCAATCCCCTGGGTAACATTTATTCACCCTCCTGTTTTTTATACTCGCCGTCTAAATAATCATAGCGGCCCCTCTTCTCTGCGCTGATAATTAATAAACTGAAGACAATGAATGTCGCTACAAAAACAATCAGGGTAATAATACTGGTTTGATACCAAATTTTCCCGGTTGATTCCATGCCAACTTGTTGTACTGTTTTTAGACGGATGGCTAGAGTAATCAGACTAATGTAAAGTCCAGCAAAAAAACTTATAAAAAAACGCATTATTCCTCCCCCTTTTTTCTTATATTAGTAAGGATACAGCATATTTGGTTATCTGTCAATACCATGGAGACAAATATGACTCCGACTAATGCCGGAGTCATTTTTTGGATAAATACTACATCATCCGTATAGTAACTTTTTTACGCGTATGGCCTGTTTTTTCACAATCCTGACCACATTTAGTACAGGTGTGGTGGCCGTCTGCCTTGGTAGTGGCAAAACAGGTTCCATCCGGAAGCTGAGGAGATGGTGAAGGTTTCCCTTTAAGGTATGAGCAATACCAGACATCTACCTCTGTCTCTGCGGACTTTTTCAGTTTGTCATCAATCATGATGCCTCCTTTGTATTGTCTATATCGTAGCACAAATTCGGTTTTTTGTCAAGAGCCTCTTTTATTTTAACGTTTGAATTAATTTCTTAATTCTAACTTTTTGTTCTTCGGTTGAATAGCCGACCAAATTCTTCCAAAAATATGAGCCAACCACCAAATAATCCACGCCGGCGTCAATTAACGGCCGACTGACCGATGGATTAACGCCGCCGTCAACACCAATTTTTATTTCGGGAAATAATTTTTTAAATTGTTTAATTTTCTCAATCACTGATATTTGAAATTCTTGACCCTGAAAACCGGGCTCCACTCCTAAAAATAATACCTCGTTGATTAATCTTCCAGAAATATCTTTTAGCTCGGTTAATGGCGTTGATGGATTAATGGCTAAGCCGGTCTGTTTACCTAATTTCTTTATCAAATTTAGGACAGAAAGATAATCCAGGGCGGCCTCAAGATGAAAAATTATTCTTTTTACTTTTTCTAAAGACCATTGAGAAATAACTTCTTGGGGCCGTTTAACCATCAAATGAATCTCAATGTCCGGCAAAGACGATATTGCCTTCAGATCATTGGCGTTTTGCCAAGAAGTATTTTTAATGAAAATACCGTCACAAATATCAATCTGCGCCAAGCCAAAAATTCCCTGACATACTTTCAGTTTTTTTTCAACTTCGGCAAAATTTTCTTCTAAAATAGCTGGAATAATTTGCATATTTCTGATTTAACGACCGAATTTTTTCTTTTCGTAATCTTTGATTAGTTTGTCCAATTCTTTTTCATCTTCGGGAACTTTAATTTTATGTTTTCGCAAAAAATCTGTTATGTAATCCGCTCTTTTATAACTAACAATATCTTCCTTCTTTAAATGGACAGATAATTTTTCAATAAGCTCAAAACTTGTTTTTGAAGCAATGATTCTGCTTGCTTCCGTCGTCTTCTCTGAATTATCAGAAAAATTTTTAAAATAAGGTTCAAGGGAAGACTCAGTAAGACTCCGGGCGACAGATTCATCGTCTGGCTTTGCCTTAAAAACAAATCTTTCTTTTCTTCCAATTTCATTTTCATGTCCAAAAACGTAAGGCATCCTGGTAAAAATTTTTTTAGCTGGATAACCTTCTTCTTTTATTTGACGAGAAAGCCATGTATGAAAAGCCCCCAGACTAACCAAAACCTTAAGTTGGTTTTTTTTCTTCAATTCAGGATACTCTTTGCGTACCTTCTCTGGTATTCTTTTAAGATTTTCTAAAATTATTTTTTCTCGCCGCTTCTGCCAAATAGCATCTTTTTTTAAATATTCTTTTTTGTTTTTTATGGCTTCTTCTAAATTCCCCGTATAAAAATTACGATTAGCTGCTTCGTCTATTTCTAAAATATCTTCGATTTTTTTAGAAAATTCGGACTGTTTAACATCAATTGGCGAAATAATTTTTTTAGAATTATAAATAGCCGTCAGGACGGTTTTCCAATGGGGATATTTTTTGGCCATACGTAAATATTTCTCAAAGAAAAATACGTTTCCCTGCGAAATGTTATTAAGAATTTCAACAAATTCTGGCGTCCAACCCTTCATCTCCGGACAATAAACATCAATTTCTTTAATGTGTTCTTTTATATATTTTTTAACTAATTGAGCATCTTCTTCTGTGTCATGCGAACCATAAATAAAAGTAACTTCCATCTCCGGCAGTTTTTCTTTCTCAACTTTTTTCTCCGATAAAATTTTTCTTGTTTTTTCAAATTTTGTCATATTCTTAAATATTTTATTTTTCTTTAAAAGAAAATTCATCCGGCCAATGATTATTTATTGCTTTTTTCAACTTATCAACCGGCAAACCAATTATGTTATAATAATCGCCCTTAGTATATTCAATAAATTTATCGGCCCGACCCTGAACGGCATAAGCTCCGGCCTTGTCGCTCCCCTCCCCGCTAGCGACATAAGCTCTAAGTTGTTGCGAAGGAACCTGACGCATTTTAACAATTGATCGCTCAAAATCAACTATCTTCTGTTTAACTTTGGTGTTAATCAAACAAAAAGCCGTTACCACCGACTGTTCTTGACCAGCTAATTTATTCAAAATATTAAAAGCGTCCTTGTCATTTTTGGGCTTACCAATTATCCTACCCTCAAAAATCACAATTGTGTCAGCCGCTATAATTAGAGCGTTTTCTTTAATGCTCTTAGCCACTTGCTCGGCCTTAGCTTGAGCCTCTTTTTTGGCAAATTCAATTGGCCTGGTCTCTCTAATCCGACTTTCGTCAAAAAAGCTCGGGATAACGTCAAACTTGGAAAAAATTTTTTTTAATAATTTAATTCGGCGCGGTGATTGTGAAGCAAGAATTATCTTCATCTTATTATTTTTCCTCGCGACGTCCGGATTCCTTTCTAATTAATCCCCAGTGATAAAGATAAAGGGGCAAACCAATTAAAATGGCGGCCAGATTTCCGGCTGCTTGTTCATGCCTACGGCTGGTCACTGGATCTAATTTGGCTGATTGCTCTTTCCATGCTTCGTACTCAGTCAGCCATTGCCCGATAGCATTTCTTTCGCTTTCTGATAAGGATATTTCTCCACCCTGGTACTTCTCAATCCGTTCAAGTTGATAAGGCATCGGTGGCTGCTCGGCGTTTATTCTTATTCGCTGTTCGGCCTGAGTAAAAATAAAGGCCTTAAGACCCATATCAACAAACCTTACTCCGCCGATCACCAAAAGAGTTAAACCAACAATGGTAAAAAGGTAAAGATAAACTGTCCTGATTAAAGGATAATGTCGGGTCGATTTTTGTTCGGGATTCCACATAATAAAATTATTTTAGTTAAATTAAGTTAAATTAAGTTAAACTTAGCTAAATAATTAATAAGACATCTTAAACTTAAGTATACATTTTTATATTGAATTGACAACCTTACTAAAATAAGGTATGCTGACTTTAGTTCTTGATAAAAAGGAGGGTTAAATGAAAATCTGGGTACTAGTTCCCGCCTATAACGAAGAAAAGACCATTAAACAGGTAGTTATTGAGATCCTAAAAAAGGTTGATCATGTTCTGGTAATTGACGACGGCTCAACTGACGATACGGCTAATATAGCCAAAAAAGCTGGCGCCGAGGTTGTCAGTTATCTTAAAAATCAAGGTAAAGGACGGGCCAAACAAATCGGTTTTGACTGGCTTTTAAAAAGAGGCTTTGACGCAGTTATTACTATGGATGCCGACGGTCAGCACAGTCCAGAAGATTTACCTAAATTTTTAAAGTGCTGGCAAAAAACAAAAGCCGGCATTATTGTCGGGAACAGAATGAA
>CAZMTM010000083.1:0-4055 GCA_964569175.1 uncultured Gammaproteobacteria bacterium
AGGTCTAAGGCGGCAGTTGGTCCGGTCGTGCCGATGCCGACTTTGCCGTCTTCATTTATTCTCATTCGTTCACCCCAACTGATTGCTCCATTAGTTATAAAAACAATTTCTCCTCTAACATTTGCACTTCCCTCTTTAAAACCTATATGTGCACCAAAATCAGTAAAATTACCCCCTTGAGTTCTACCAATATTTAATGTTCCGTCAACACTCCTATCTCCCAACGCAATCCCATCACCATTACTTAGATTTAATGTTAATTTTTTAGTTGGATTCGTCACTCCGATGCCGACGTTCGTCCCGTCGTTGTACAAAACCGAATTGGCAATCCAGGAAGTACCGTCGTGGCGAAGGGTCTGGCCGGTAGCGCCGGAACCAACTCCGCCTCCGGCGGTAGCGTCAACATACCCTTTGGTGGCGGCGTCTGAGGCGATGGTTGGCGTGCCAATTCGGGTAATCTTTCCTCCGTTCAGGTCTAATGCGGCGGTCGGATCGGTCGTCCCGATGCCGACGTTGCCATTTGTAGCTAATATAGTCATTCTTGTTGTACCAGATGTTCGTAAAGTAAGATTAGCTGTACTATAAGCGCTAAAACCACCTGTTATAGACCAAACATTTTTATTAAAAATAAAATTATTTCTATTGGTATAAATATGCGCCCAACCACCATTAAGTGGAGTTAAGGTAATATAGCCCCTTGGATTGGTTAATTTTAATCCGGACGAGGTATCCCCGTCGAAACTAACCGAAGTGGTTTCCATGGTTTCATCATCTAATTTTATTTTACCGAACACTTCCAATTTCTGCCCCGGATTCGTCGTCCCGATGCCGACATTACCGCCCATTACTACTAATTTCCCATTCGGTTCGGTCGTCCCGATGCCGACATTACCGGAACCATCAGGCATTAAACTTATATCTCCATCACTTAGTGTCGATAATTTTAAACCATATTGACCGGCCCTAATTGTACTTGGCCAGCCAGATATTGCCCCTATTAAATCAATAGCTACAGATGCAGGACCAGCACCTGTATCAATCATCATCACGGGCGTACCAGCAAAACCACCTCTAAATAAACCCGCTTTAACTGCGTTAGCGCCAGTATCAACATGTAATTTTGCACTTGGATTCGTCACGCCGATGCCGACGTTGCCGGAATTGTTGTTGTAGATATGCTCGCCGGTGGCAGATTTGGTCCAGTAACCAACTGTCTGTCCGCCGCCTCCGCCAATGGTATCATCAACATACCCTTTGGTGGCGGCGTCTGAGGCGATGGTTGGCGTGGCCATACGGGTGATTTTCCCGCCATTGAGGTCCAGGGCGCCCTGGGGATCGGATGTGCCAATCCCGACATTGCCGGTATTTTTAATCCTGAATCTTTCTGTATTATTTCCCTCAACTATAAAGTCGTCACTATTATTAATATCTATTTGTAATCCTGCCCCCGCCCTAGTAAAGGTTGCCTCATTTGTACCAGCATTTGTACCAACAGAGAAAATACCATGAACATCAAGTTTGCCACTCGGATTTGTCATCCCGACACCAACATTGCCGCCAGAAGTGATTATCATTCTATCATCATAGCCGCCGGTTCTAAAACTTATTTGACCTAAAACATTTGTTGCTTGTATGTAACTAGTTGAAGGTCTAGTGAACGTAATTTCGTGTCCGCTAAGAATTGTGGCCGCTGTCACACCAGAGATATGCAATTTCCCGCTCGGATTGGTCAGTCCAATCCCGACGTTGCCGCCCATTACTACCAATTTTCCTTGCGGTTCGGTCGTCCCAATCCCAACGTTAGCCCCGGCATCTACGCCCAGATAAACATTACTCTGAAGCTGTAAACTGCTGGAGCCATAAATTGAGCCGTCAACATTAAGAGTATAACCGCCCGGGTCAGCAGTACCAATACCAAGACCACCCAATTTACCCTGAGCAGTTGGACCAATATTAAGCGGCTTAGCCACATTATCTCCTGGCGGCGCTTCACCTGGTGGAGTCCAGGCAGTTGCCAGCCGGATTGTAAATCCTAAGCCGCAGATAATAAAGAAAATTAATAAAGAAATTCCTGCGGCTGAGAAAAATGATCGACCAATTCTCAGCCCCAAAAATCTACGAGATTCAATCTCGCTAATTTTTTTGTTTTTCATAATATTTTTGATTAAAAAATTATTAATTATAGATTATTTTTTATATTTGAAACCCATCTGTCCTTTCGGCTTTTCTTTTTCCGTCAGCAGATATTTCATTGCTTCAAAAATAACTCTTAATCGCTTATTCCTTTAAGATCACAAATTTTGACCTTAAAGAGTATTAGCAATCCGTTTTACCCATTGACAATTCATACATAGCGTTTGATAGCCATCAGGATAATTTCTTTTTCTAAGCCAGCGATAAAATGTTGGTCCGCCAAAATATTTTGGCTTACCTAATTTTCTTCTTTCCTCTGCCCCATTATTCTTTGTGTGGTCTAAAGATAAACAGGCTAATCGGCTTTCGCCACAAATAACACAAGCACACTTTCTATCGCCATAATGTGTAAGAACTTCAATCTTGACTTTTTTATTGCTGTTTCTACGAAGATTAGGATATTTTTTATGATACTCTCTCTGCTGTTCCAAAATCTTTTTTCTATTCTTTTGATAATATTTTGCTTGATACTCTTTGTTATTCATAATATTTATAGTATAAATAAAAACACAAAATCTTGCCTACCTGAGATTAATAGGCATATGAATTATGGAGAGGGGAATATGGGGAGACCCGGCCTCTCGGGGAGGCAGAATATGGCGAGGCCGGGTCTCGGGAAAAATTATTTCACATGCATGACGCCTGTTTCACCGCGACCGCGATGACCAGGAACGTCGCAATAGAAAGTATAATCGCCTTTTTTGGTTGGAGCCTTAAAGGAAATACCGCGGGTTTCCATTTCACCTAATCCTATTGCTACCAGACTCAAACTCGGGTCGTCAAACTTGAAAACATGAGTCATATCCTGGCTGGTAACGGCTAAGGAAACCGTTCTACCGGCTCTAACGGTAAACTCATTCGGAGTGAATCCAGTGGCAGAAACCGCGAGTTTAACCACTTCGTCCGGAAGTTCTTCGGGAGGAGGTAAAGATTTGGTCTCGACCGGCGCTTCCGGTTTGAATTCTCCCAAGGGGGATTCTTCTGTCTCTGGCTCTGATACAGCCGGCGTTTCTACTCCTTCAACCGGCGTTTCAACTCCTTCAACTCCTTCAACTCCTTCAACTCCTTCAACTCCTTCAACTCCTTCAATCGGCGCTTCTACTTCTCCTTCCGGCGCTGGCACTCTTGAGCCAGCCCAGATAGCAATAGCCAGAATAACCACAATGGCAATCAAAATGTAAATTGTTTTTTTGTTCATATCCAATTAAATTATTAGTTAATTAAATTATATTAGAATATAGAACGGGGAGGTCGGAGGGGAATATTAAGATGCCGGACCTCCCTCTGGAGGTACGACCTCAGGGAGACCATGTCTCGGATTATCAATTCTTATTTCACGTGCATGACTCCGCTTTCTTTCTCGTGGCCCGGGATATCACAGTAAAAAACATAATCGCCTTTTTTGGTTGGTGCCTTAAAAGAAATACCGCGGGTTTCTTTGCGGCCCAGCGATATACGTACATTTTCTAAAAGCGGGTCTTTGAACATAAGGTGGTGGGTGGTATCCAGACTGGTCAGGGCCACAGAAACGGTTTGACCGGCGCTAACAGTAAACTCATTCGGGCTAAAACCACTGGTGGAAATCTCAAACTTAATCACTTCTTCCGGAAGTTCATCTTTAACCAAAGGGTCTGTCTTGATTGGAGCGGTTACGTCAAATTCTCCCAGAGGCGAGTCCTCTATGACCTGCTTAACGGGTTCTACGGTCTCTCCTTCTACAGCTTCTCCTTCAGCTGGTTCTTCTACTTCTTCTACTCCTTCAATCGGCGCTTCTACTTCTCCTTCCGGCGCTGGCACTCTTGAACCGGCCCAGATAGCAATAGCCAGAATAACCACAATGGCAATCAAAATGTAAATTGTTT
>CAZMTM010000084.1:0-4050 GCA_964569175.1 uncultured Gammaproteobacteria bacterium
GCCAGGAACAGAAGAGATTAATTAAAAGTTCAAAAAAACTTTTAGAACAATTGGAACAGGACGGTTTTATTATTAAAACAAAATTTGGCAAGGTAGTTATTGATGTGGGGAGAAAATTGCTGGCTGGGTATCAGGGGGTTAGGGCGGCTGGCTATGATGGTTATGCTTTATATAATCCACGGACAGAAAGTTTTTTTATTTCAATAAACAATGCTGATTTATCTAACGCGGGGTTTTCACAAGGAACGAATATTCGCCAAAATATGTGGATAAAACCACAGGGAGAAAAGGTTCGCTTAAAAGTTTCACTTAAAGAGATAATAGAAAAATTAGGCGGTGAGATTCCAGAAGAGGGCAGATTAAAGGATATGGTTGAAGCAATAGAGTTGGGGTTTAAAGAATTTACAGTGACGCCCCAACTTTCACGCGACAAAAAGGCCGGACAAAAATTATTACCTGGGAGATGGGGAAATTAGCTATATTCCCTAAAGATTTTAAATACAGGCCGGGCCAGAAATGTAAAGTTAGAATTAAAGGGGATTCTGCTCCCGGTGAAAGAAAAGGATTTTATATTTTAGAAATTTTAGAAAAAGAAAAATAAATAAAATTATAATGTATTATTTTTATGGAATTTAAAACAGAAATAGGGGGAAAAGAATTAATTATTAAGACCGGCGATTTAGCCGGCCAGGCCAATGGTAGCTGTGTCGCTCAATACGGCGAGACAACAGTTTTGGCTACGGTAGTAGCAGGCGGGGGAGAAAGAGAGGGCGTAGATTATTTTCCTCTTTCAGTTGATTATGAAGAGCGTTTTTACGCGGCTGGGAAAATCAAAGGTTCGCGTTTTATTAAACGGGAGACCAGACCGCCGGATGAGGCAATTTTAGCCGGTCGTTTCATTGACCGCTCTATCAGACCTCTTTTTAACCAGGATATTCGTCGGGCTGTTCAAGTTATTTTAATGGTTCTTTCAACCGACCAGGAAAATGATCCGGATATGGTTGGTCTTTGTGCTGCTTCGGTAGCCATAGCTATCTCCGACATTCCCTGGAATGGACCGATTGCCGGCGTGCGGGTTGGTCAAATTGATGGAGAGTGGGTTCTAAATCCGACTTATGATGCTCGCCTAAAAAGTGATTTTGATTTAGTGGTTTGCGGCACTAATAGTCGGATTTTAATGGTTGAAGCCGCAGCCAAAGAGGTTAATGATGAAATAATATTGGCGGCTATTCAATACGGGAGCAAACATTTACAAAAAATAAATAAGTTTGTTAAAGAAATTCAGCAAAAAATCGGCAAACCAAAAATTTCTTTGATTCCTGATTTGACCAGCGATGAGGTTTTAGCCAAAGAAGAAATTGAAAGAATTACTGAAAAAATAATTAATCAGGAAGGGCCAAAGTATTTATTTAAACAACCGTTAAAAACCAAGGCCGACAGATTTGGCGCAGTGGCAAAATTATTAGTCCGCTTGGATGAGGTTTTGCTGGAAAAAAATATTGGTAAAGAAAGAAGAGCCAAGGCGGCTGAATATGCTAAAAAACTGATGTATACCCAGGTTAGCAGGGCTATTCTGGATAAAGATCAGCGAATTGACGGCCGCAGGCTTGATGAAATTCGGCCGATTGGTTGTCGGGCAGGAATTCTGCCCCGGGTTCACGGTTCAGCTTTATTCTCCCGCGGCGAGACACAGGTTCTTTCAACCATTACTCTGGGAGCGCCGGGCGAGGAACAATATCTGGATACTATGGAAGAAAGCGGGCGCAAACGCTACATGCACCACTATAATTTTCCGCCGTTCAGTACCGGCGAAGCCAAACCCATAAGGTCAACCGGCCGTCGAGAAATCGGCCATGGCTCTTTAGTGGAAAAAGGAATTTTGCCTGTTTTGCCTGATAAGGATGACTTTCCCTATACCGTACGAATTGTTTCTGAGGTTCTTTCATCAAACGGTTCCAGTTCAATGGCTTCGGCCTGCGCTTCAATTCTGGCCACCATGGATGCTGGTATGCCGATTAAAAAACCAGTGGCTGGGGTAGCTATTGGTTTAGCTTCCGAAGAAGACAAAAATGGTTTTAAGCGTTATAAGATTCTGACTGATATTCAGGACCTGGAAGACGGACCAGGCGGGATGGATTTTAAAATAATTGGTACGGCTGCTGGTATTACGGCTATCCAGATGGATACCAAAACCAATGGTATTACCATGCCCATTATTCAAGAAACTTTTAAGGCCTCGGCTAAAGCTCGGGCTGAGATTTTGGTAAAAATGGCCCAGGCTATAGATAAACCCAGACCTAATTTATCTCCCTATGCGCCGCGAGTCATTATTCTTAAGATTGACCCGGAAAAAATCAGAAATGTTATTGGCCCTGGCGGCAAGGTAATTAATGAAATTATCAATAAAACAGGAGTGACCATTGATATTGACCAGGATGGAACGGTATCTATTACTTCAACCAGCGAAGAATCAATGAAAAAGGCGGTGGACTGGGTTAAAGATTTGACACGGGAATTAAAAGTGGGCGAAATTTTTCAGGCCCGGGTAACTAAAATTATGGATTTTGGCGCTTTTGCCGAAGTTGTCCCCGGACAAGAAGGTCTGGTCCATGTGTCAGAAATGGCTCCTCACCGCGTTGAGCATCCGTCTGACATAGTCAAAGTGGGCGATGTCGTGCCGGTGAAAATAATTGAGATTGACAGACAGGGCAAGATTAGACTTTCTATTAAGGCATTGTCGCCAAAAACTTCTGGCAACCGGAGTGATACTTATTCTCGCCCGCGTCGGCCAAGACCCGGTCAGACCGGCCAAGGTCGTCGGCCTTATTCGCCACGGCGGAGCAAATAGTATAGATAATTAGGTAATTTAATAGATAACTATGCAACAAGTTAAGGAACAAAAATTTTATCCAGGCGAGAAAAAGAATATTCTGGTAACTGGCGGAGCTGGTTTTTTAGGAAGTCATTTGTGTGATAGACTGGTTAAAAAGGACCATGTTATTTGTTTAGACGATTTTGTTGGTGGCGGAAATATTAATAATATCAAGCATCTTTTACAGAACCCGAATTTCCGTTTTATTAAGCACGATATTAACAAACCAGTAGATTTTGCTGCCTTCCCAGAATTAAAAGATTTTAAGGTTCAAATTCACGGTATTCAGGAAATTTATCATTTAGCCTGCCCGACCTCAGCTAAAAACTTTGATGAGCTCCGTATCCAGACCCTGCATACCAACGCTATCGGTATTATTAATATTTTGGAGCTCGCCCGTTTTTATAAAGCCAAAATACTTTTTACTTCTTCAGCCGTGGTTTACGGTCGTCGGCAGAAGGATAGTCCCTATTTTAGGGAAACTGATTTTGGTGCGGTAAATTTTGTCAGCCCGCGCGCTTGTTATGACGAAGGAAAACGTTTTGGGGAAACAGCTCTGGTTACTTATCGGGAAATGTACGGACTGGATACCAAGATTGTGCGTATTTTTCGGACTTATGGACCACGGGAAACTCTTTTTGACGGCCAGATGGTACCTGATTTTGTTCTGCAGGCCCTGATTAATAAACCCTTAGTTATTTACGGAGATAAAGATTTTTCTACCTCGCTTTGTTACGTTAGTGACATAGTTGAGGGTATGCTGGCTATGATGGCTTCGAAAGAAGCCGGCCCGATAAATTTAGGCGGACCAGAGGAAGTTAAGCTGGTAGATTTGGCGCAGAAGATTATTCAGATGACCGAATCAAATTCAAAGGCTGAGTTTAAACCACCCCTTCCTTTTATGAGGCCGTTGGGTTTACCGGATATAGCATTGGCTAAAGAAAAGTTAGACTGGTTCCCAGTAGTTAGCCTGGATAATGGCTTTGAAAAATTGATTGATTATGTTAGGGCCAACCGAATGTTATTGGAGCCGTTAGCAAGTAAATATGACGAAACAGTTTAAACAAATTATTATTGTTATCCCTGCCTATAACGAAGCTCGGACTATTGATTCAGTCATTAAGGACGCCCAAAAAATAACCGAACAGATTATTGTGGTAGATGATTGTTCGGAAGAC
>CAZMTM010000085.1:0-3902 GCA_964569175.1 uncultured Gammaproteobacteria bacterium
TTTTTCGTTCACCACTCTGGTGCCAATAATCTGGCCTGTTTTCTCAGTTATCTTAGCTGTTTTTATACCCGAGCCACCCCGATGCTGAAGCCGGTAGCTCTTAATAGGACTCATCTTACCGAATCCGCCACCAGTAACTACTAACAATTTATATTCACTTTTCTTTACTTCTTTTTTCTTTTTTTCTTTTATAATATTCATTCCAACTATGGCGTCATCCTTTTTAAGTCTCATACCAAAAACCCCGGCAGCCGGCCGGCCCATTGGCCTTAAATCTTTTTCCTTAAATCTAATGGCCTGCCCCAGTGTGGAGACCAGAATAACCTCATCATTGCCGGTAGTCGGCTTAATCCACTCTAAAGCGTCATCTCCTTTTAGTTTAATGGCAATCAATCCGGAACGCCGGACATTTTCAAAAGCCTTAATGGCTACTTTTTTGATTATCCCATTTCTGGTAACCATAACCAGAAAATGATAATTTCTTAAATCGGATACCGGTAAAATAGCGGATACCTTTTCTCCTGAACCGGTTTCTAAGAAATTTACCAAAGCCTGGCCTCTGGCGGTTCTAGTAGTCTGCGGGATATCATAGGCCTTTAATTGAAAAACCCGTCCCCTGGTCGTAAAGAATAACAAATCAGCGTGGGTGGTAGTGGTAATCAACTGCTCAACCTTGTCCTCTTCTTTTCTTATCAAACCAACCACACCTTTTCCGCCCCGGATTTGCGTTTTAAAACTCCCGGGGGCCAGTCTTTTAATATATCCATCTCCAGTAATTATAATCACCGTTGGATCATTGGGGATCAAATCTTCTTCTTTAAACTTGCCAATACCGCCAACAATCACCTTGGTCCTTCTTTCATCTCCGTATTTCTCTTTTAATTCATCTAAGTCATTCTTAATAATTTTTAAAATTTTCTTCGGCTTAGCTAAAATTTCTGCCAATTCTTTGGCTAATTTTAATTTTTCTTTTAGCTCATCCTTGACCTTGCTTCTCTCCAGATTGGCCAGCTGATGAAGCTTCATTTCCAGAATAGCCTCAACCTGAATTTTGGTTAAACGAAATTTTTTAATTAAATTCTTGCCCGCTTCATTTTTGTCACGAGATTTTTTAATTAATTTAATTATCTCGTTAATATGATCAATAGCAGTTTGCAATCCTCGTAAAATATGGATTCTTGCTTTAGCCCGGGCCAAATCATATTCGGTCCGCCGGCGAACCACAATCTGGCGATGTTTAATATATTCTTCTAAAACTCCTTTCAAGCCAAGAATTTTCGGTTGAATCCCCTCTAAAAGAGCAACCATGTTAACATGAAATTTCTGTTGAAGGTCGGTTAACTTAAAAAGACGATTTAATATCTTTTGCGGGAAGGTGCCTTTTTTAAGGTCAATCACCACTCTAATGCCCTCTTTATCCGACTCATCGCGAATATCCCTGATACCTTCTAATTTTTTGTTCTTAACCAATTCGGCCATTTTTTGCATTAAGGTTGCCTTATTAACCTGATACGGAATTTCGTTAACAATAATTTGAAAATGACCGGGCGTTTTTTCAATAATTTCTGTTTTAGCCCGCATAATAATCGGGCCTTTGCCTAATCTATATACTTGTTTTATCTGCTCAACATCAAAAATCATTCCTCCGGTTGGGAAGTCGGGCCCTTTAACAAATTGGAAAAGTTCGTCAACTTCTGCTTTGGGATAGTCAATCAGATGACTGATGGCATCGCAGAGCTCGCCTAAATTATGGGGTGGAATATTAGTAGCCATGCCCACAGCAATACCCATTGAACCATTAAGTAATAGAGTCGGTAATTTAGCCGGCAGAACCCTGGGCTCTGTGGTAGTACCGTCATAATTGGGTAAAAAATCAACCGTCTCCTTTTCAATATCTAAAAGCATTTCTTCAGCAATTGGCGAAAGGCGGCTTTCGGTATACCGGTACGCCGCAGCTGAATCTCCGTCGATGCTTCCAAAATTTCCTTGCCCATCTACCAACGGATAACGCAAAGAAAAATTCTGAGCCATGCGCACCAAAGAATCATAAACAGCCTGATCTCCGTGAGGATGATACTGCCCAAGAACACTACCGATAACTGTAGCTGACTTTCTATATTTGGCACTATGTTTTAAGCCCATTCCATACATAGCATAAAGGATCCGCCGGTGGACTGGCTTGAGTCCATCGCGAACATCAGGCAAAGCCCGAGAAACAATCACACTCATAGCATAATCAATATAAGAAGAACGGACTTCTTGTTCCAAAATCGTTGGTTCAACTCTGTCAGATAAACCTTTTTGTATTTTCTGGTCCGGACTGATTGGCGAAATTTTCTTTTTTCTGGACGGTTCTTTCAGTTTGGTCGGTCGACTTGATTTTTGACGGGGTTTATTTGGTAGTTTCCTCTTCTGAAACTTCTTCTTTTGTACCTTGCCCTTCGGCATTATTTTCCTCTTTTTGAATTTTTTCTTCATATTCTAAAACTTTTTTCTTAAGGCGAGAGAATTCCTCATCAGTTAGTGAGTTGGTAGCCGCTGGACTGCGGTCCTTCTCTAATCCTTCACCTAAATTTTCAAATGATTTACTAACTTCAAAAAATGTTCTTTTTAAATTAGATATAAAACTATCTTCATTAACGCTTGCGTTAAGAGTATATTTAAGACTGAAAAGCCAGCCAATAAAAATGAGAGTGGCTGTCAGAATAACTGCTGGCCATAACAATTTTGTTTTCATTATTAAATTTTTGGTTCTAAAATAACAATTCTGGTTTCTTCTTCTGATAAATCTTTTTTACGCAAGGATAATTTTTCCAATGATTCTCGCTTTTTTATACCCATCTCTCTTAAAAATTTTTGAGCTGGCTCAAGGGCGACCTTAATTCCCTTAACTTTATAATTACAAGGAATAACAATCTTTGGACTAATCTGGTTAATCATTTCAATCGCTTTCTCGGCCCCAATCACATTTTTTCCGCCAACCGGAATAAATAAAACATCAATCCCATTTAACTTTTCTAATTGCCCATCAGTTAGCAGGGTGTTAATTTCTCCCAGAATACCAAATTTAATTCCATCAAACTCAATCTGGTAGATAGTTAATCGTTTATTTTTGTCAAAAAGACTAATACCGTAAATAAAAATATCTTTAATTTCATATTCACCCGGCCCATCAATTAAAAAACATTCCTTTTTTAAATCTTTTTCAGCCAGTTTTTTATCTTCCGGATTAGTTAAAACTAAAATGGTTGCCTTAAAATTAGGGCCGCGTAAACCGGCCTGACGGGGGCTATGGGGATCAATTAAAATTACTTTTTCCCCGCTTTGCAGTTTAAAACAAGATTGTCCGTACCAGGTAATATACATAAAAATTTATCATTAATCAGTCAACTAATTAATTGATTGATTATTTTATTTATTTTATTTGGTGACCAGTTTCTCGTATAATCCTAGATATTCTTGAGCTGAGCGGTCCCAGGAAAGATCTTGGTTCATGGCAGCTAGCTGTAATCTTCGCCAGAGTTTTGGTTGAAAATAAATCGCTAAGGCCCGGTTAATAGTCGCCAAAAATCTTCTTGGTTCATATTCGCGGAAAACAAAACCCGTGCCCTCAATCCTCTTTTTCAGACCAAAAAGGGTCTCTCTTAATTTTACATTTTTCACTGTATCGCGCAAGCCACCGGTCGCTCTGACTACCGGAATAGTCCCATAACGCATAGCAATAAGCTGACAGAGACCACAGGGTTCAAATTTTGACGGCATTAAGAAAATATCTACTCCGGCATAAATTTGTTGGGCCAGCTCAGCATCAAATTTAATAAATGATTTAACATTCTGCGGATACTTTTGGGCCGCCCGGTGAAGCATTGTCTCATACTTCTTCTGTCCGGTTCCCAGAAGAA
>CAZMTM010000086.1:0-3881 GCA_964569175.1 uncultured Gammaproteobacteria bacterium
CCCCATAAGTCAAAGGATTTATTAAACTCAGGGGCCTTAACCAATCGGGAAAATTGGTGATAGGAAATAGTGCCCCCGATAAAAGGAAGGAAGGAAAAGTAAAAAAGTGCATAACAAGAGAAAACCCTTGAGGGTCTTCCATTCTTGAAGCGATGGCTATGCCAATACCGAGGAATCCAACACTAATTAGCACCATAAAGAGCAGGGCCAAAATAAAAGAAAGAGGATTGGCTATCCTAAACCCCATAAAAAGAGAAATAATCAAAACTAAGATTCCCTGAATGAGATTAGTGGTTATCCCACCGCTAATCCTCCCCAAAACGATAGCCACCCGACTGACCGGGGCAACTATTATTTCTTTTAAAAATCCAAATTCTCTATCCCACAAGACGGAAAGGCCGGTGAACATTGAACTAAATAACATGGTCATACCAATAATTCCGGGAACCAAAAAATTAAGATAATCTGTCCCCTGAAAAACACCAGGCATATTAGCAGACCGGAAACCAAAACTCAGGGCAAAAAGAAAAAAGAAAGGCATGGCTAAAGTACTAAATATCCGACTTTTAGCTCTGGAAAATCTTTTTATCTCTCTCAGCCACATCACATAAATTGCCTGGAGATTGTTTGATTTCATATTTTACGTTTTCTAATTTTAATTATCCTCCTCATTCTCATTTTATTTTTTTCTGCCTGGCTGATTTCGGCCTCTCTAATAGTTTTACCGGTAAAATGCAAAAAAGCATCTTCCAGGGTCGGCTTTCGGAGATTAACCGTTTTTATTTCAATTCCTTTTTCCTGGGCTGCTTTTATTAAAAAAGGAATTTTATTCTCCCCCTCTCTAATATTCAGGTCAATAAAACCATTATGTTCCCTGACTTTCTTGACCCAGGGTAAACTTTTAAAAACTTCAAAAGCTCTTTCCTGAGGAATTGCTTCAATGGAAATAACATCGCCGCCTAAAATATTTTTTAAATTTTGCGGGGTATCCTGGGCGACAATTCTACCAAAATCAATAATAGCCACCCTCTCGCAGAGATAATCGGCCTCTTCCATATAATGAGTGGTTAAAATAATGGTTGTCTTTTCTTCCTGGTTTAATTTTTGAATATATTCCCAGATGCAATGCCTGGTTTGAGGGTCCAACCCCAGAGTTGGCTCATCCAGAAACAAAACCTTTGGATAATGCATCAACCCCCTGGCAATTTCAAGCCTTCTTTGCATCCCTCCGGAATAATTTCTGACTAAAACGCCGGCCTTATCTTTGAGTTCCACCAAACTTAAAACTTCTTTAATCCTTTTTTGTCGGGTTGTTCTGTCCAGACCGTACAGCCGGGCGTGGAAATCTAAATTTTCTTGACCGGTTAAGCGATCGTCTAAAGCTGGCTCCTGAAAAACAATACCAATTGACCCCCTAACCTCATCTCGTTTTTCTAAAATATCAAAATTCCAAACTTTGGCCTGGCCGGCCGTCGGTTTAAGTAAAGTAGCAAGCATCTTGATAAGAGTGGTTTTGCCTGCTCCATTTGGCCCGAGTATAGCAAAAATTTCTCCCTTTTTGACCTCAAGGGAGACATTATCTACTGCTTTCAGTCCATTAAAATTTTTGGTTAAATTCTTAACCTCAAGAGCTAACATAAGAAATAAACTAAGTTTTGAAATCTTATTTTAATTATATCAGGTTATTGCGCTTAAGTAAATCAAGAAAACTATTGAGCTTCGTAACCCCAATAGTTTTATTTAGAATTATATCAGATTTTTATGTCTAGACAAATAAACGACCGGCTAAAATGAAGATTTAACCGCGACAAAAAAGCCACTTATTATTCTAAGCGGCTTTTGTTTTAATCAGATTTATCAAATAAATAGTTGTTTCCGGGGTGAGTTGCAAATAACTTCGGCCAAGAGATTCATTGATCCACATATTAAGATGTCTGGAATTATTGGGCTTAACTCGTGGATTCAACTTTTTTACTAAATCCGGAGTGATCTCTAGACTAAAGTTTATCAACAAAGATTTGTCTGGATTCGCAATACAAATTGGGTCTTGTGAATCAACCGTCTTCTCTTTGATGGCAAAATAACCAACAAGGTATTGTTTACCTCTCCAGAGGGTTCTGAAAAACAGAATATCGTCCTTTCGCAATTGCTGTCGCAATTTTCTATGACAACGGCTATAAGTGAAATCTAGAAAATTTGGGTCCGGTTTTATATAATAATCAATTCCCTCGACCTCGTCTGGTTTAATCGGCCTTCTTATTGGCTCGTCAGATCTTTTCCCTCTGATAATTCGCATTATCCCGTTATTAAAAACTTTTTGAGTCCAATCACTAAAACAGACGGTGATAAATCCTCTCATTGCTCCTCCTAATTTTAAGGGACTACTTTATCTTTATTTTATTATAAAATATCACAAAAAAGAATTTTTGTCAAATCAGATTTACTCTGCCAGCCGTCCTATTTGCTTATCTAATTATCTCTCGTAATTTTTTCAAAATTTTAACCATGGCCAGAGTATCAAGCTCACAATATTTCAGTAAATCGTCATAGATTTCTTTCTTCTCTTCTCTACTGGTATCCGGGTCAATCATGTCTCTCCATTTATTTGAAGCAGTTATACCTTCTTGAATATCCAGGTCTTGATATGAAAGTTGAGGTATTAAAACCGGCAGTACCTTTTTCAAAGACGCGCTGCCGTAAAAATCTTTATGTACGTAATATCCTTTTCTAAATATCTTCATTAAATCAAACATCCTCCCATTTATATCTTCAAAAAATGGTATGAATCCAGGATATCTTTCTCCCATTTCCTTATTGCATCTACGCTCAAATACCATATTCCAGACAATAACACTTCCTTTATCACCAATTTTTTTCTTTAAATCCGCAGCTAAGCCGGGAGATGGATCTTGCCAGTCTTTGGCAAGATATGCAAAGTGTTTCAGTTTCGCTTTTGGCGATTCCTGAACATGAAGGGAATATTGAAAAGTCATATGTTGATATGGCCGATAACCATCAAATAATGGCACTCCGGGAAAAAAAGTTTCGTAGTCTAAGAAATATAGAGGATATTCTAATTGATTCAATTTTCCTGCTATATTCTCCTTCTCAATATGAATTTCATCGTATTTTTCCGCGTAATATTGCCTTAATCCTGCCTTGCTTATTATAACGTCTTCGGGGATGTCTTTAATCTTTAAAATTCCTTTATCAAGCAGCATATTCAGCTTTTCTTCGGTCAAACGGCCGGCAATTGAATAAATGGATTTTTCGGGAATATCTTTCCAGCAATAATCCAGAAAGGCGCACTCATAAGGATCTCGGCACTGCTTTAATATTCTTATGTCCGGTTCGTTAGGTTCCTCAACCAGCTTAAGGGCTAATTTTATCTGCGATTTTGTTTCTTCTTCTGCGTCTTTAACTTGATTAGTAATATCCTCTATATTAAAAAGTTCTTCCGGCTCAATGTCTCCGTAGCGCACATATTGATTATTAATGTGAACCAGATTAATTTTTCCCGTCTTATACCCGGCGCTGGCAAAACAAAGCTTTTGGAAAGACAAATCAACAATATGAATGTCTTTAATTTCAGTAGAACTTTTTACTTCGTAAATATCCCAGCTCTCTCCATCTTCATTAAGCTCTATAATATCTGCTCGGCAAAATAATTCATTGCCAGAAACAGTTGGCTGGAATATCACCGGAGTTTTCTGTTCCATCAATTCCCTGGTTTTGATGATTGATTCGTTAAATCCATCAACTTGCGCATTAATTCCTCCCGGAAATAATTTATAAGCATAAGATTCTACATGATAACCCTCGTCAAAAATTCTCTGCAATTCCTGACTGAGCATATTGCTGACCGAGGAATGTCTTCTTGC
>CAZMTM010000087.1:0-3869 GCA_964569175.1 uncultured Gammaproteobacteria bacterium
AGAAATTATTCCCAATCTTAATCCTCTTGCCTTCAGTTGAGATAAGGTTTCCCGAACGTCTGGATAAACTATAACCGGAGTATGGGTCGTCATAAAAGCCCCAACCACTAAACTATCAAGTTCAATCTGGCTTAAATCTATGCCTTCTTCTTGATAAGCTCGCCTGATAATTTTGGGCATCTGAATCTCGCTAAAAGTTGTTTCAGCTACTCTTTGCCAGTTCTGATATAATTTAACTATTTTCTTAACAATTGCCTCGTCAGGACAAACAGCCACAGCTATCTCTCTCAACTCTTTATATCTATAATAAATCATGGTTGTGCCAACATCAAAAATAACTGCTTTCAATTTTCCCTCCTTTTTTGAGTCCGTTTAATTCAGGGCTCTATTTAACGAACAATTATACTAAATTTTAGCACAAACTATGAACTTGTCAAATATAAGGAGATATAAAAAATCGGAAGTCAAACTTCCGATTTTATTTTTTTCATACTGCCATTAAATCAGTGTGGTTTTGCCTACCACTTCAACATAAACCTTGAATCCTTGATAAACCGCAGGTAATGGGGCTAGAGATTCCGGCAGGGGCTTTTCTAATCCCACAAAAATACAAAGTCCTTCCGGGTCTTTGCCCTCTCTGAGCATCTGTTTTCTTACTTCTTCCAAAGAAGCCTTATACCGATTTTTGCTATGTTCGGCTATATAAATTCGGGTTGTGCCGACACCACCGATATAATTACCGTAAGGCTCTTCATCAAAATATTCTTTTTTAAATCTTCTGACCGCCTCTTCTATTCTACTTGCTTCAAAATTCATTCGTCCTCCTTTTTTACCAATGAACTAATATTTAGTATAAACGATTTTCAAAAAAAGTCAAGTCCCATCAAATAATATTTCTTCCCAAACTTAAAAAACTCTGATAAAATGAAAAACATGAAACAAACGTCTAACAAATCCTATAAAGTCTATCTTCAGATTTTGATTATCGTTTTACTCTTAGGATGGTACGGTTTTTTTCTGACACAGAAAATTGATTTAACCAGAGTTGACATGGGCCGGCATTTAAAAAACGGTCAAATATTTATAGAAAATTTTGGTGAACAATTTAGCCGAGCTATCCATGGAATACCCTGTCTCTTTAATAGCAATTTTTATTCCTACACTCATCCTAATTTTCCGGCAGTTAATCAACACTGGGGCAGCGGGGTTGTCTTCTGGCTGGTTAATCTGTTGGTTGGCTTTAAGGGTTTATCCGTTTTCTATATCGCTCTGAGCTTGTTGACCTTTTGGCTATTTTTTTATCTGGCGAAAAAAAACGCTAATTATAAAATTGCTGTTGTTCTTTCGTTATTGTTAATTCCCCTAATAGCTCAGCGAAAAGAAATCAGGCCTGAAATTTTCACTTATTTTTTTAGCGCGTTATTTTTCTGGATTCTCTGGCGTTATAAACAACGGCAGATTTCCGCTAAATGGCTGTTCGTTTTACCCGCTCTACAAATTCTCTGGGTTAACTTACATATTTATTTTTTTCTGGGTCCATTTTTTATCGGGATCTTTTTATTAGAAGAACTAATTCTTTTCTGGTCAAAACATAAAAAAGAAATTAAGAAATATGCTCTTGTTCTTGGACTAACCATTGCCGCCAGTTTTCTGAACCCGCTGGGCATCAAGGGCGTTTTCTTGCCTTTTTATTATATTCTCACAAATTACGGTTATACAATTGTTGAAAATCAGTCGGTCTGGTTTTTAGAAAATTACGGTATAATCAATTCAAACTTTCTTCTTTTCAAGCTCGTCTTCGGGCTGCTGATACTGAGTTTTGTCCTATTATTAATAAAAAATCGCCGGCGCTTTTCAATAATTCTTTTTATTCTGGGTATTAGTTTTAGCACAATGGCCTGGGTCGCTTTTCGCAATCTTACCCATTTCGCTTTTTTTACCTTACCAATTATCGCTTATAATCTAAGGTATGTTCGTTGGCCAAAAATTAAATTTACTCCGTTAACGGCCACCCTGGGCGCAATTATTTTATCACTAATTATTTTCACCGGCAGTGTCCTGCATAATTATCAAACTTTAATTCTTCGCTGGAATACCATGGGGATTGGTTTAGCGCCGGGCAATAATACAGCAGCTGAATTTTTTAAAAGAGAAAATATTCAAGGACCGATTTTTAATAATTACGATATTGGCGGCTATCTAATTTATTATTTATATCCCGAAAAACGTGTCTTTGTCGACAACCGGCCGGCTGAATATCCGGCTGACTTCTTTCAAAAGGTATATATTCCGATGCAGGAAAAGAAAGAAATATGGCAGCGAATTGACAAAGAATACAATTTTAACGCTATATTTTTCTCTCACAGCGACATTACTCCCTGGGCACAGCAATTTCTTATTCAACGCCTTAACGATTCTTTCTGGGCTCCGGTTTTTGCCGACCGGTATGCAATGATTTTTCTTAAAAGAAATGTTTTGAATCAAGCGATTATTGAACAATACGAAATTCCGCGAGAATATTTCAGCATAACGAAAAAATAATATTTTTAAGATTATTGTTAAAATTTAAAAGCCGGTAGCTACTGCTGCCGGCCTATTTTAAACGTTTCAACGTAATGTTTATCTGATGTTTACCTCTATGCTCCAAGATAATGCCCCAACCAGAGCAAACTTATCCCGATAATCATTCCCGGCCAGAAAAATGAAGGCACTCCCAAAAACCAACTTTTGTGCCACCAGATTTTGGGATTTGATTTTCTAAAATTTTTAACGCCGTAAGCCGGATTAATCACGAACCAGAAAAAATCTTCCAGAATGGTGAAAATAGACAAAGCGCCAATAATCTTAAATTCTAACGCCCAGCTCCAGGGGATGCGAGTAATAAAGAAAATTAGATGGAACGTCAGAATCAAGAACATCCACATATAAAGATGGTAGCCGGTTAAGGGCTTTGCGCCAAGAAAAAAATTGGTCCATTTATTCTGAATCTTCCAACAGGGCAATTTTTCGGCCATACCGTGCTCTCCTTCAATCTGGACTTCTACGGCAGCGAAAACAAAAGCGGCAAAAATTAAATAACAAATCAGAGAAAACATTTGTCCTCCTTGTTTTTAAGGTTCTTTTAATTTTATTCTATAATCAGGATAATCTATTTTAGAATTTTTGTCAAGCTTAATTAAATTGAATTCAGCTTTTCCCTTGTCCTAATTATTCTCGCCCTGCCTTTACTGACCAAGATTTCCGCCGGCCTGGGCCGCGAATTATAGTTTGAACTCATTGAAAATCCATAAGCCCCGACATTTGGTATAGCCAATATATCCCCTTCTCTAAATTTACTTATTCTTCTGTTTCTGGCAAATAAATCTCCTGATTCGCAGATATTGCCGGCGATAGAAACAACTTGTTTCTTTCCGTTAACCCGGCTGGCGTTCAAAATTTGATAATAAGCGCCGTAGAGTATCGGCCTGATAAGATGATTCATCCCAGAATCAACGCCGATAAACGTCTTAAATGGCGTTTTCTTAATGTCGGTAACGGTCATTAGTAATGTTCCGGCTTCAGAGATTAAATACCGACCTGGTTCAAAAATTATAGTTAGCTTCTTCCCGTAATCCTGAGAAAAGGAATTTAATAAGCGAGAAATTTTTTTGCCTAATTTTTTGATACTCAACGGTTTTTCATTCGGTTTAGAGGGAACGCCAAATCCGCCGCCAAAATCAACAAATTCTAAATTCTTCAATTCTCCGGCCGTTTTTAACAAAGCTTTCATTGCTTTAAGCAAAACTGCTTCGTCTAATACCCCCGAACCAATATGTTGATGAATCCCTATTATTCTCAAATTATATTTCCTGGCTATTCTTTTAACTTCT
>CAZMTM010000088.1:0-3847 GCA_964569175.1 uncultured Gammaproteobacteria bacterium
CGGAATGACTCTTTGTTTTGAACCAATGGTTAATGCAGGTGACTGGCGGGTTAAGACATTAGATGATGGATGGACAGTGGTGACGGCTGATGGTTCTCTCTCAGCCCATTTTGAGCATATGATTCTGGTTACCAAGAAGGGCGTTGAGGTCTTGACGAAATAACGATTTTTTAAAAAAGATAGGCGTTCTTTTAAAGAGAGCCAAAAAGGTGCTAGAAGGTGTTTAAAATACCCCTTTTTTTTATTTAGAGATTATGTTATAATAATCTTGTTTAATCAACAAATTACTCCATTTGATATAGAAGTTTAAGATGCAAATTATACGGAATATACAAAATATAAGGTATAAAATACTGGGCAACAGATCCGGGGTAAAAGCCGTGGTTTTGGTGGCTATTTTTATTTTGCTTGTTCCATGTCTTTTGCCCAATATTTCTGTTTTGGCTGCTCCCTCCCAGAGTAACACCACAGGTATTTATTCTGATGATTTTTCAGATGAATCCGGTATTTCGGAGAAAGAAAATATAAAAATTTCTTCCGGAATTAAATCTTATCGCTGGAATATTTTTAAAGAAGATTTTTCTGCCACCACTTATAAGGATTCAACAAACACAACCGCCGATTGGCTTGGCACAAAAATTTTAACCCTGCCGGCTACTAATGACGGTCATTTTTATTTTGTGGCTAAAAACGGCAGCGATGATGATCCGGGGACTGAAGCAAGACCGTTTCTGACAATTACCAAAGCTCTTGATGTTATTCAAGCCGGAGACACGGTTTTTGTTAAAGAAGGCGTTTATCCACCCTTTAGCGTGTATACTTCCGGAACGGCTAATAAAAGAATCACCTTTAAAAGATACGGCCAGGATAAAGTGATTATTGACGCTAATTGGCAAGGGGCGGGTTCATATTACGGCATTTTAGTCAGGGCGTCTTATATTACCATTGACGGTTTTATGGTTGAGCATGCCTGGGATACGGGCATTATTTGGCAGGGAGTCTGGGGGTACTACGGACGTTATGGAATTGCCAAAAACAATATTGTTTTTGAATGCACCGCGGACGGAATTGAATTTGTCGGCGGAGACGCTGATGATAATCAGGCGATAAATAATTTAGTTATAAGAGTCGGGGCAGGTCTTTATCCGGGAGTTTACAGCGGTCAGAGTCCGTCAAACGCTATTTTCAAAAATAATACAGTTGTTACTTCAAATGGCGGCGCCAATTTTAGATATGCGGGCCAGGAAGGAATTACCTCGGAACATAATATCAGCTGGTCAAAACGTGCGACTAATGCTAATGATACGGCCATGGGCATAGGCTCGGGCGTTATTTTGACTTCTTCAGATTATAATGATTATTATAATATTGATAATTTAGATTATCCCCTGATTGGATATTATAATAACACTAGCAGTACCTGGATACTCTACGACAATAATGACGCTGATTTTGCTCAATATAAATTAGACACCAGCTATGATACCAACAGTTTGCGAGTCGACCCCATTTTTACTGCGGCGGATGACCCCCAATGGATTTTTGATTCATTTTATTTAAATCAGGCGACTTCACCGGTAATTGATGCCGGCGACCCAACAGAAAGTAATTATTTAAACGATAACCTTTATTACGGCACCGACCCAAGCCATTTAGTTTATGACAGCGGAACGCTTGATATCGGTTACCATTATAATTATGGCACCGACCCAAGCCGATATCCGCAATATCCTACTTCAGTAAAAGTTGGCCAATCATCAAAAATCAATTCAAGCGCAGAAAAAAATATTTTGAAAGCGACTTTATCAGCCAGCCAAAATTTAAATAGCCAGACAATCACATATTCTCTTTCGGCTGACGGCGGCAACAATTGGGAGACGGTTACTTCTGGAATAGAACATACCTTTGCTAATTCGGGGGATGATTTGCGCTGGAAGGCAGAACTTCAAACAAATGATTCAACGAAAACCCCGGTTGTTTATAATTTAAAAATAAAATATCTTTATTATCCGTCAACAATTACCTCGGCCAATTTTCAGGATAACACGAACAGGGATTCCGGCGCTTCCCTGTCATATGATTTAACCAGCGATATTGATAGTTCGGCAACAACCGCCGTATATAGTAATTTATGTAGTTCACCAAAAGTAAAAATTCCTATAGTCGAATCCTTAGTCGGCTATTGGAAAATGGACGAAGATTCTTGGGATGGGACTTGCGGCGAAGTTACTGATTCGTCTGATTATGAGAATAATGGTACGGCTTTACTCGGGGCGACCACAACTAATAGTGATTGCATTACTGGAAATTGCGCTAATTTTGATTCTACGTCTAAACAAATTGAAGTTAGCAGCACTAATGCGCTCAGCGATTTGGCGCAATTTTCGGTTGAAACATGGGTTAATCCGACTATTAGTCTGCATAGTTTTATCGGCGGGACTGGATTAGCGCGCAAAGCGTATATTTCCGGAGGAGGCGGCGCTTCTGAGGGTTGGATATTACAGCTTAATTCCTTTCTTGACGGTAACAAGGATCATCCATCATTTCGTATTAGCAGCGGTACCGGTACAACAATGGGCGAGGCTGTTTCACCCGACGTTTTGACTTCAGATAATTGGTACCATATAGTAGGAACGTATAACGGAACAACAATTAAAATTTATGTTAATGGTGACGAGAAAGATTCGAATGATTATTCCGGCAACGCGAATAACGCTGGTTATTCCCTTTATATTGGTCCACATGGTGGTGAATACACTACTAAAATAGATGAAACCCGTATTTATGGACGCATTTTAACACCCGATGAAATATCAAGTCATTATCAACTCGGGCTTTCTGGAGGGCCGGTGTCAATCACAACAACATACACTACCAGTATGCCCTATATTATCCAATCAACTAAATTAAACAGTCAGGATATTAATATATTAAAAGCGACAATTTATGACGTTACGCAAAGTGTTCCGGCGGGGACTTCGGTCAGTTATTATTTAACGGCTGACGGCGGCAGCCACTGGGAGGGGGCGACTTTGGATGTTGCTCATACTTTTACCAATTCAGGAAATGATTTGAGATGGAGAGCGGTTTTAGAAACGACCGATTCTACTAAAACTCCGGAAATAACCCAGGTAAATATAAAAATTAGTCAAACAGAGACCGTCTATGAAACAGAGTCAATTATTTCTTTAAAAACTACTAATTTTGATATTAATTCGGCGATATTTGGGGTTGATGAAGAACTAAATAGTCAAGCAATTAATTATTACCTTTCGGCTGATGGCGGAACGAATTGGGAAACGGCCATTTCAGAAACAGAGCATACATTTACTAATACAGGCCAAGATTTAAGATTAAAAATTGTTTGGCAAACAACTGATTTTGACAATCCGCCGGCGATAACCTCAATCAACGGACATGTTTTTCCGGCTGCGCCAACCAGTCAATATCAATCAAGCGAGAATTTTTCAACCGAAGATTATTTTGCTTCTTCAGCTAGCAGCGACAGCGCTGACTGGGATACAACTAACGGAAAAATTGTGCTTAAAAAAATTCCTTCAGTTAGTAATATATCTCAGACAGCAAATAAGTTTTCTCAAAACCCTCAAATAATTTTAGATTCAACAAATCATTACCCAATGCTTGTCTGGCAGGAGATGGATGCTACTAACGGCGCAACAGATATTTATTTCACTCGCTGGGACGGCGCCAAGTGGGCCAAAATGGACGGTACGGCCGGGAAAGATAACTTAAGCAACTCAACTTTATGGTCCAGAAGACCGATTATTAAACTTAATTCGCAAAATTATCCTTATGTTATTTGGGAAGAGGGTGGACTTTTTGACGG
>CAZMTM010000089.1:0-3843 GCA_964569175.1 uncultured Gammaproteobacteria bacterium
ACATATGGTATTTTATTTTTTCTAACGTAAATACGCTGACCCGGTGTACTAATACGCTTTAAATTACTAATTACCGGCTGGCCCTGGTCATCGTACTTTAAAACAAGTTTTATTTGTTTAAAACTGCTTAGTGGTTTCTTTTTCTTATCTAAAAGACTTTTGGCAATCTCTACTTTTTTAATCTGTCCTTCCTTTTCTAAAATTTTAGCAATATCAAATTTGATTTTAGAATAAGGTAAAACCACCTCAGTCTTCTTAACTGCCAAGGCATTACGAATTCTTGTTAACATATCAGAAATTGGATCTGTCATAAAAAGTTAATTTAATATTATAATAATTTAATATTCTATATAAACAACTAATTACCAGCTTGATTTTCTTACCCCGGGGATAGCTCCTTTAGTCGCCAGTTCTCTAAAACAAATACGACAAAGATCAAAATCTCTCATATATCCCCGCCGGCGACCACAACGCCAACATCGCCGAACAATTCGCGTACGGTACTTGGGTTTCCTCTGTGATTTGACTACTTGTGCTTTGGTGGCCATAAAATACAAATTATTATTATTCTTTTCTAAAAGGAAATCCAATCAACTCCAAAAGTGTTAAACCTTTCTCTCTATCCCTGGTGGAAGTAGTAATAACAACCTGAAAACCATGGCTTTTCTGTACATTTTCAGGAGTTATCTCTGGAAAAACTATTTGTTCTTTAAATCCAATAGACAAATTACCTTGTCCGTCAACGCTTTTTAGAGGAATCCCCCTGAAATCTCTCGTTCTGGGCAAAGCTACTCTGATTAATTTTTCCAGAAAATCATACATTTTTGCGGAGCGCAAGGTTACGCTTAAGCCAACTAACATCCCCTGTCTGACTTTAAAACCAGCAATTGATTTTCTAGCCAAGTTTCTGACCGGTCGCTGACCAGTAATTTTGACTATTGTCTCGCCGGCTATTTCCGCATATTTAGGATTTTTTTCAGTAATTGTCCGACTCAATCCAATATTAACGGTAACTTTTTCTATCTTGGGAACAATTCTGTCATTTTTATAGCCAAATTTTACTTTCATGGCCGGGACAACTTCTTTTAAATATTTTTTTTTTAAAATCATAAATTTTATACCTTAAAATATATTTTAAAACACGTCTTTACATTTTCGACAAAATCTTTTTTTTCTTTTGTCGGCCAGTACTTTATAGCCAACCCTAATCGGTTGCTTACAACGAGGGCAAATAAGCATTGCCTTTGAAATATTCAAGGGCATGGCCTGTTTAATTCGCTGGCCCTTTTCTCCTTCACGTTTTGGCCGAACATGTTTAATCGATAGATTCAGCCCCTCAACGACAATTTTATTCTCTGCTGGCAAAACTCTTAAAACCCGGCCCTTTTTGCCGCGGTCTTTACCAGACAAAATTTTTACTTTATCGCCCTTTTTTATTTTCATATATTCAGATACTTAGAATATTTTTGAAATTATAGTACTTAATTTAATATAGTACTTAACAATAATAATGCTGTCTAAAAATTACAATACTTCGGGAGCCAGGGAAATAATTTTAAGAAAACCCTTTTCACGCAATTCTCTGGCTACCGGACCAAAAATTCTGCTCCCTTTCGGCTCTTTGGTTTTTTTATCAATAATAACTGCGGCATTATCGTCAAATCTAACATAGATACCGTTGGGACGGCGTGTTTCTTTCCTGGTTCTAATAATAACCGCATGCACCACATCACTTCGTTTAATGGCGGTATGAGGGACAGCTTTTTTGACTGTGGCAGTAATAATATCACCTATTCGGGCATAACGTTTTTTGTAACCGCCCAGAACTCGAATACACATTATTTCTTTGGCTCCGGAATTATCAGCAATTTTTAACATTGATTGAGGTTGAATCATAATTGCTCTACCAATTATTTTTTAACTTTTGTTAATTTCCATTTTTTGTCCTTCGACAATGGTCTACATTCTTCAAAAATAACTTCATCCCCGACCTTGGCTTCGTTTTTAGGATCGTGTACTTTATATGTTTTACTGGTTCGATATCTCTTTTTATATAATGAGTGTACTTTTATTCTGATAATCTTAACCACAATAGTTTTATCCATTTTATCGCTGACCACCACACCCTGTAATTTTCTTTTCATAAAATTTATAATTAATTATTTTTCTTTTAAAATAGTTAATATCTGCGCTATTAATTTTTTAGTTTTCCGTAATTCTCGAACATTTTTTGATTGTTTCAATTGTATATCAAAACGCAGGCCTCGTAACTTTTCTCGTGCCTCAGTTAATAGTCTCTTGAGTTCATCTTTGGTCTTTTGTTTTAGCTCAGTAATTTTCATTTTACTTCTTTATAAACCTAGTTTTAACGGACAATTTATGTGATGCTAAACGCAAAGCTTCCCGCGCTTGATCTTCATTAACACCAGTAATTTCAAAAATAATAGTTCCGGCTTTAATTGCGGCCACATAATGATCAACCGTACCTTTACCGCCACCCATTGGCACTTCAGAACCTTTAGCAGTCACCGGTTTATCAGGAAATATCCTAATCCAGATTTTTCCTCCCCTCTTAAGAAAGTGGGTAATGCTTCGCCGGGCGGCCTCAATTTGCCGAGAAGTAATCCAGCGAGGTTCTAGTGCTTTTAAACCAAAATCACCAAAATTAAGTGTATTCTTGCGAGCAGCCAGACCTTTCTGACGACGGCGCCCCTTTTGCATTTTTCTATATTTTACTTTTTTCGGCATCAACATAGTATCGGATAATTTTTATTTCTTATCTTTATTAAATTTTTGCCCGCGATAAATCCAAACTTTCACCCCAATAGTTCCGTAGAGGGTAAAAGCTGTTCCCCGGCTATAATCTATATCTGCTCTGAGAGTATGAAGCGGGAGACTACCCCAAATTAGTTTTTCTGACCTGGCAATTTCCGCTCCTCCTAAACGGCCCTTGAGCATCACTTTAACGCCCTTGGCTCCGGCTAACTTAACCTGCCTAACTACCCTTTTCATTACCCGACGAAACGGCATTCTCTTCTCCAAATCAGTGATGACTCCTTCTAAAACCACGGAGGCTGAAAGCATGGGTGATTTTTCTTCTACCACGCTCATCTCTAAAGAAATATTTTTAGTCAGAAAATTTTTCTGGATTTCTTTTTTTAATTTTTCAATATCAACTCCTCCCCGACCGATAATCAGACCAGGTTTGGCGGTATGAACAATTATTCGCATAGTACTTGCCAGTCTTTCTATATTTACCCTGGAAATTCCACAATTTTTTAATTTTCCAGCCAAAAATTTTCTAATCTGCAAATCTTCTTTTAAGAATTGTCTAAATTTATGCTTCTGAGCAAACCATCTTGATTCCCAATCTCTAACGAGGGGAATGCGGAAAATTCTTGGATTTACTTTTCGTCCCATAGTATTTTACTAAATTATTAAATACTTTTTCTTCTAAACATTCTTTTTAGCACTCCACCGGCTTTTTTGGTTCTTACTTTATCAAGATGTTGTTTGGTCCGACGCCCGGCTTTGCGACGAACATCAAAAATTTGTTGACCTTTAGTTTTTGATACTTCTCTCTTTTCTTCTTTACTTAAGGGTCTTTTAGAAACCTTTTTAGCTGGTTTCTCTTTTTCTTTAGGAGCTGGCTGAAGCACTGCTTTCTTTATTTTAGGAACAGCTGGTTTATCTTTAATGGTCGGTATTTTTTCAGATAAAACCACTACTAAATGCGAACTCCTCTTTCGTATTGGCGCCGCCCGGCCAAAAGCTCGGGCTCGCCACCTTTTTAAGGTTGGACCCTCATTAACAAAAATCTCTTTAATATAAAGATTATCTTTT
>CAZMTM010000090.1:0-3714 GCA_964569175.1 uncultured Gammaproteobacteria bacterium
CCAGATGTTTATAATCAATAACTTTTTCTACGTTTCGGTAAAGAAGCTTTTTTATTTTTTGTGGATTAGCTTTAGACATATTTAGATTTTAACATATATAAAATAACAAGACAATAACAAAATAAGAAAACTTGACAAAAAGGTAAAAAGTGTTAAAATGACAATAGAATCTAAAAAAGGAGGTAAAAATGAAAACAAAAATCCTGGTTTTGCTGATTATTACTATTCTACTAAGTTATCTTGATGGGTTGCTGACTTATCTCGGCATAACCTATGGCTGGTCAATAGAAATCAACCCGATTATCAGAATGTTTCACTTGATACTTGGTCTGAATAATTGGTTGTTGCTACACGTCGTTATCGGTTCGGTCCTCGGATTAATACTCTATTTTCTAAAAAATCGGGCTACTCGGATTATTGAATTCTGGTTTGGTCTCGAAACCCTAATCTTCTGTGTTCATATTACCGGACTAATAATTACTTTTCTTAAATAATCGCTCAGGTAGTTGAGGGGACTTGAGCGATTTTACTTTTTCTGTCAAAATTTTCAAATGAACTTGAAGATTTTTTTGTTTTATGTTATATTTTAAGTTAACTAATCAAATAATCAGTTCGCTATGCCTATCCCCGGACTAAGAACAAAAAAATATGGTTCGTCCTGGCGGCGCCGTCCGATTAGAAAATATTCACGTCGAAAAAGTAGAAAACTCAAAGGACAGACAATGAGAAAATTTTTTATTATTATAATCTTTCTCATTCTTCTGGCCGGAGTCATCATAACCGGAGGCTTGGCATGGCTTAGTCATGATCTGCCCAGCCCGGAAAAATTGTCCGAAAGAAGTATTGCTCAGAGCACCACAATATATGACCGAACCGGTAAAATATCGCTTTATGAAATATTTGCCAGTCAGCGAAGAACTTTAATCGACCTTTCGGAAATACCGCGAGACCTGGTCTTTACCACCATTGTGTCTGAAGACAAAGACTTTTTCCGCCACGCTGGTTTTGATTTTAAAGCCATTATTAGAGCTTTTGTTATTAATATTCTTAGAGGGGGAAAGGTTCAGGGCGGTTCCACGCTCACCCAGCAGTTTATAAAAAATGCTCTGCTTACTCCGCAGAAAACGTATATTCGGAAAATAAAAGAATTGTTCCTGGCCTGGCAAATTGAAAAAAAATTCTCTAAAGAAGAAATTCTTCAAATGTATTTTAACGAAATCCCTTACGGCTCTAACGCCTACGGCGCTGAAGCAGCCAGTCAAATCTATTTTGCTAAATCAGTCCGGGATTTGACCCTTGATGAAGCAGCTTTGTTGGCCGCCTTACCCAAGGCGCCGACTTACTATTCGCCCAACGGCAGTCATCTCGATGAATTACTGGCTAGACAGCATCATATCCTGGATTTAATGGCTGAAGAAAGCTATGTCCCTCAAGAACGAGCCGATCAAGCAAAAGAAATAGATACCCTGAAGAAAGTTGTGCCTCGTCATGAAAATATTATCGCTCCTCACTTTGTTATGTATGTCAAGGGATTGCTAACGGAAAAATATGGCCACCGTTTAGTTGAACAAGGCGGGCTTAAAGTAATTACCACTCTTGATGTAGAAAAACAAAAAATTGCCGAAGAGGCGATTGAGATCCGAGCAGAAAACAATGAAAAGAATTTTGGCGCCACTAACGCAGCTCTGGTTAGCCTTGACGTGGAAAACGGACAAATTTTAGCCATGGTTGGCTCAAAAGACTTTTTTGATGAATCAATTGACGGACAGGTTAATGTAGTTACCCGATCGCGTCAACCTGGCTCCTCTTTTAAACCAATTGTCTATGCCGCCGCTTTTGAAAAAGGATTTACACCGCAAACAATCATTTTTGACGTGGAAACTAATTTTGGCCCGGCTGGACCAGAAGAAGAATATATTCCCCAGAATTATGACGGAACATTTCGCGGACCAGTAACCATGCGTCAGGCCTTAGCCGGTTCCTTGAATGTGCCTGGGGTTAAAACGCTTTATTTAACCGGTCTGGATAATGCCCTGAACCTAGCCCAAAGAATGGGCTATACCACCCTGACTGATAAAAGCCGCTACGGGCTTTCTCTGGTTTTGGGCGGCGGAGAAATTAAGCTTTTAGAACATACAGCCGCTTTTGGAATTTTAGCTCGCGAGGGCAAAAGAATCCCCACTATCAGCGTCCTGAAAGTAGAAGATAATCAAGGGAAAATTCTGGAAGAAAAAAATCCAGAGCTTCTTCTGGCTCAAGAAGTAATTGCGCCGCAGATTACCCGTTTAATCAATAATATTCTCTCTGACAATCAGGCTCGCAGTTTCGTTTTTGGCGAAAGCAATTATTTGACTTTGGGCGACCGACCGGTTTGCGCCAAAACCGGCACCACCAATGATTTCAGGGATGCCTGGACGATTGGTTATACGCCCAGTCTAGTAACCGGAGTCTGGGTAGGCAACAATCGTAATGAAGCCATGAAAGACAAGGCTGATGGAGCCAACGTAGCCGCGCCCATCTGGCATGAATTTATGCAAAAAGCATTAGCTGGCACTCCACCCGAAAGTTTTAATCCGCCCGAGTCAATTGAAGTCAAAAAACCAATTCTTAGAGGAGAATTACCCGGCGAAATAACTTTAAAAATTGATAAAGCTTCTAAAAAACTGGCTACTGATTTAACCCCTGCTTCCTTTGTGGCAGAAAAAATATTTAAAGGATACCACCCAATTCTTTATTATGTTAATAAAAATAATCCTCAGGGTCCGGCACCTAAAAACCCGACTGATGATCCGCAATATGATTTCTGGACCGAAGGCATTGAAAAATGGCTTAAAGAAAAAAGTGAAGAAATTCCAGGGGGGGAAACGGGAATTAGTTTAGAGCTGGCGCCGACCGAATATGATGATTTACACATCCCGGCTAATCAGCCAACCTTGACTATTCTCTCGCCCAAAAGCGGTACAGTAATTAATAAACAAATATTAGAATTAGAGTTAAGCGCTTCATCGCCCCGGGGAGTTAGAAGAATAGTCTGCGCCGCAGACAATATCCCCCTGGGCACCGCCTATAACCCGCCGTACAAATGCAGTCTTAATCTGGCCGGATTGACACCGGGAAGACATAAAATTAAAGCCACCGCTTTTGATGATATTGATAATAGTAAAAGCCAGGAAATCTGGGTCACCACCAGCCAAGTATTTGAAGAAAAAATTACCTGGTTAACCCCGCAAAACAATCAAGTGGTCTGGCAGGAGAATTTTCCTTTAACCCTTTCTATATTAGCCCCGGCCCGAGCTATTAAAATCGTTAGATTTTTTGCCCAAAATTTAGAAACCAATCAAACTAACCTACTGGGTACTATTTTTGAACCAGAAACCAGCGGCCAACTTAATCTTGTCTGGACCAGCGCTGAATCTGGTAAGTATAAATTATGGATTGAAGCAGTTGATTTGCTTGATAATCTAATTCCGAGCGAAGAGATAGAGATTAAAATTAAGTAAAATCAGCAAAATACGGAAGTCCGACTTCCGTACTCCCGTATTTTTAAAACTTGACAAAAATTTAAAAAAGTGTATATTATATAATAAGTTCAAAGGAGTAGGTTCTTTGAAAAGTCTTAGTGGCAAATCGGAGCTGCTAAGAATAGATTTAAACCTGTAAGATAAAAAAGGAGGGTGAGTGAAATGAGAATACTCTTAATATGGTTGTTCTTGG
>CAZMTM010000091.1:0-3698 GCA_964569175.1 uncultured Gammaproteobacteria bacterium
CAAACTGCTTTTGGTTACCATATTATTAAAAAATTTGACGAGAGAATTAATGAACAGGAGGAGACAGAAGTTAAAGCTAGCCATATTCTGATTGCTACTCAATCTGAGGAATTAATGAAAAAAGCTGTTGAATGGCGGTACACCGCCCTAACTGGCAAACAATTAAAGAGAGCTTTCGTTTCTTTTAATCCTAATACTAACGAACCAGAAGTATCATTGGAATTTGACAGTGAAGGAACTAAATTGTTCGGCGAAATTACCACCCGTAATGTTAGTAAACCGGTGGCTATTTTTTTAGACAATTATCCGCTGAGTATTCCAACCGTACGCGAGCCGATTACCAGCGGCAAAGCCATGATTACCGGAAAATTCAGCTTAAAAGAAGCACAGGAATTAGCGCAACGGCTTTCAGCCGGCGCTTTACCGGTACCAATAGAATTAATCAGCCAGCAAAACATTGGGCCAAGTTTGGGCAAGGCTTCAGTACAAAAAAGCTTTATTGCCGGAGTTCTGGGTTTTTTAATTATTATTATCTTTATGATTTCTCTTTATGGTTACCGCGGTCTATTAGCCAGCGTGGCTTTATGTATTTATGCTTTAGTGGTTATGGCTTTATTTAAATTAATTCCGGTTACTTTGACTCTGGCGGGTGTCGCTGGCTTTATCTTATCCTTGGGTATGGCAGTTGATGCTAATGTTTTGATTTTTGAACGGATTAAAGATGAAGAGCGTTTAGGTAAATCAAAAGCTGGAGCTATCAACGACGGTTTTCGCCATGCCTGGACCGCCATTCGCGATAGTAATATCACCACCCTAATTGTCTGTTTTATTCTTTATCAATTTGGTTCGGGTCTGGTCAGGGGTTTTGGTTTAACTTTAGGTCTGGGTGTTTTAATCAGTATGTTTACTGCTATCATAGTTACCAAGACTTTTCTCAAATTAGTAACTCATTGATTTAATTATGTATAATTTTGTTAGTCACCGTAAAACTTTCTTCATTATTTCAGGGGTTCTTTGCGGTATCTCAATTTTAGCTCTGGCTTTCTGGGGGCTTAAACCAGGAATTGACTTTACCGGCGGCACCATCATGCAAATTAATTATTTAACCGAAAAACCGACCAATATTGAGGTGACCGAAAAATTAGAATCATTTGATTTGGGGAAAATTAAGATTCAGGCAACTGGCCAGCGCGGTTTTATTTTAAGATTTAAAGAAGTGGATGAAACAACCCATCAGGAGATTTTGACCACACTGGGTGAGATTGAAGAAATAAGGTTTGAGTCTATTGGTCCGGTGATTGGCCGGGAATTAACTCAAAAAGCCAGGTGGGCGATTGTCCTGGCTTTGATTGCTATTGTTGCCTATATTGCCTGGGCTTTTAGAAAATTAGCCCGGATTTCCCGCAAGGGCGAATCCTGGCGGTACGGCGCCGGAGCCCTGCTGGCTCTTTTCCATGATGTTTTGATTCTTTTAGGATTTTTCTCTATTATGGCCTATTTTAGAGGAACGGAAGTAAATGCCGCTTTTATAACCGCTATTTTAACAGTTCTGGGTTATTCGGTTAATGACACTATTGTTGTTTATGACCGCGTTAGAGAGAATTTGCTTCTTTACGGCAGTCGGAGTATGGCAGATACAATTAATAAAAGTCTTAACGAAACAATCGTCCGGTCTTTAAATACTTCATTAACTACTCTTTTCGCTTTATTGGTAATTTATTTATTTGGCGGCGCCACTATTCAGGATTTTGTTTTAGCTATGATGGTTGGTATTGGTATTGGCACCTGGAGTTCAATCGCTATTGCCAGTTCATTTTTATTATTTAAGAGAAAGTAAAAAGAGGAGTATAGATATTTGTTTCCTCTTTAATATTTTTTTATTAAATTACTATGCGTGTAGCTTTAGTTCACGATTTTCTCACCCAATACGGGGGAGCAGAAAAAGTTTTAGAAGCCTTTCACGAAATTTGGCCGGAAGCCCCGGTTTTTACTTTGTTTTATGATAAAAAAGCAATAGGCGATAAATTCGCTGATTATGACATTAAAGTTTCGCCGATTCAGAATTTACCCTTTGGAGCCAAAAAGTATCGCTGGTATTTACCCTTAATGCCAAGCGCAATTGAAAGATTTAATTTGAACAATTTTGATTTGGTTATCTCAGACTGTTCGGCTTACAGCAAGGGAGTGTTAACCCAACCACATACGCTGCACATTTCATATATCCATACCCCTACCCGTTATTTATGGTCTGACACTCATGACTATATTGATTCTCTCAAGGGGGCGGAAAAAATAGCCAGCAAGTTTTTGGCGCCCACCTTAACTCGTTTGCGGCTCTGGGATAAGGTTGCGGCTCAACGGCCGGATTATTTATTAACCAATTCCCGTTTTGTGGCCAAAAGAATTAAACATTATTATCAACGCTCGAGTCGGGTTATTTATCCGCCGGTGGAAACGGCTCAATTTCGTATTTCAAAAAAAATTGATGATTATTTCTTGATTATTTCGCGCTTCAGGCCCTATAAAAGGGTGGGTCTGGCTATTCAGGCCTTTAATAAATTGAAGCTCCCTTTAAAAATTATTGGCACCGGTCAGATTAGTGCTCTTAAGAAGATTGCTGGTCCATTTATTGACTTTCTTGGCGCTGTTTCTGATGAAGAAAAAGTTCGCTATTTGTCTGGCTGTCAGGCCTTAATTCATCCTCAAAAAGAAGATTTTGGTATTACTGCCGTTGAGGCTATGGCCAGTGGTCGACCGGTAATTGCTTTCCGAGAGGGCGGGGCATTAGAAACAGTGATTGATAACCAGGCCGGTCAATTTTTTGATGAACAGACATGGGAGAGCCTGGCCGAAACAGTTATTAAATTTAGGACATCAGCTTTTGATTCAGAAAAAATTCGTGCTCAGGCTTTAAAATTTAGCAAAGAAAGATTTAAGGAGGAAATTAAGAGTTTTGTTAAAGAAAAATTAGAAGAAAAAAAGTCCACCAGTTGGCGGAGAGAAAAGTAAATAATTAGTTCAGACTTATATGTTTCGTTTAAGTAATTGGCAAAAAACAGTGGCTGGCGGAGCAATAATCATTGCTCTGTTTTCTATTTTTAGTCGTTTACTCGGTCTTTTCAGGGACAGATTGTTAAGTAGCAGTTTTGGGGCTGGCAAAATTTTGGATGCCTATTACGCCTCTTTCAGATTGCCGGATTTAGTTTTTAACACTTTAGTTCTGGGGGCTCTTTCATCCGCTTTTATTCCGGTGTTTTTAAAATATTGGAGCCGAAATAAAGAGGAGGCCTGGCAGATTACCAATTCAATCCTCAATATTTTATTTTCCATTATTCTGGTTTTTTCCTTAATTATTTTTCTTTTAGCACCTGCTTTAATTAATTTGATGGTTCCCGGTTTTGATTTAGAGACTAAAAGATTAACCATTAATCTGACCAGAATAATGCTGCTCGGCATTTTATTTTTCACTTTAAGCAATATTGCCGGCAGTGTTCTTAATTCTTTCCGTCGCTGGTTGGCTTACAGTATTGCCCCGGTGATGTACAATCTGGGAATTATCTTCGGGATTTTGGTTCTGGTTAAAAAAACAGGTTTAGGTTTAACCGGTTTGGCATGGGGTGTGGTTTTAGGCGCGGTTCTTCATTTTTTGATTCAGGTTCCGGCTTTACTGCGGACTGGTTATCGCTGGCGACCAGTCT
>CAZMTM010000092.1:0-3664 GCA_964569175.1 uncultured Gammaproteobacteria bacterium
TAATTTGTCCTGTGTCAAAAACATATTCCCATTTTCCATTTTTTTCTTGAACATCCAATTCCCAGTCGGTTATTTTGATTGCTCTGTTTTTATAATCTTTATTTTTACTCTTTTTGTATAGATCAAAAAATGTTGGAATTATATAGCCAGAAACTTCTTTATAGCTCTCATCACACCAACCTTCTCCAATTGTATAAAATTTTGATATTCCACCATCTTTAGTAGCATCTTGAGCTCTGGCTAGCCAATCTGCAGCTGCTTTTTCATATTTTGTAAATTTCATTTTAATTTTCTTTTTTTATTTTCTTTTTTTGCCATCCAGGCGACAAATAAATTTAAATTTGGAAATAATTTGAAAATTTTATTTTTCTTTGGTTCTATAATATAAAGATAATTTACTTCTTTAAATTGTTCTTTAAGATATTTTTTAAATCCTAAAGGAAAAAACCATCTTTCTTTGAAAGTGCCAGTTTTTGAATAGTCATATTTACTTAATTTATCTTTTACTCTTTTTATTATCATTTTTGGAATAAAATATTTTCTATGCAGAGCAAACCTGTTTTTATCAATAATTATCAATGTTCCTTTAGGTTTAAGAACCCGATTAAGTTCTTTTACTGATTTTTCAAGTTCAGGAACATGTTGCAATACATCAACAAGAAAAATATAATCAAATTTATTAGAAGGAAAAGGAATTTTAGTTACAGAACCAACAACAAATTTTACCCCCTTTACATACTTTCTGGCTATTTTTACATATTCTTTTGAAAAATCCATACCGATTATCTTCCCTTTATTTAGAAGATATCTAGTAAATCTACCTTCTCCACAACCAGCATCAAGGATTAATGATGTTTTTTTTGTTTTAATATTTTTTTTAAGAAATTTTAAAATTGACTGCCCAGAAATATCGTCTTTTTCAATTTTAGGAATAAATTTATCCCGGCCTTTTCTTTTTATTCTCTGATCAAAAAAAAATCTTATTTTTTTTTCTGTCTTGCCCATTTTAATTTTTCAAGTATTTTTTCATATTTTTTAAAATCTTCATCCCAACTTAGAATTGGACTCCTTTTAGAATATTTTTGTCTTATTTTTTTGCTTATAATTTTATTTATTGCATTGGCTAGTTCATTTTTGTTTTTTACTATTATTCCATTCTTATATTTTTTTACATATCTTGTTACAGAAATAACATTTGTTACAATAACAGGAACCTTGCAATTTATAAATTCAAAAAGTTTAGCAGGATTTCCAAAATCTGTTAACTTGCTTTTCTCAAATAAAATAACCCCAATATCTGATGCTCCGACATAATCATTCATCTCATTATAATTTTTAGCACCCAAGTAAATAACATTATCTGTAAGTTTTTTTTGCAGCTTATCCCAGTATTCTTGGTCTTTTATCCAGCCAATTATGATTACTTTAACTTTTTTATTGATCTTAGGTAATGATTCAATCAACATCTGCAGACCATATTCTGGAACTATGCTTCCTTGAAAAAGTAGAAAAACATCATTTTTCTTAAGTTTTATTTTTTTCCTTATTTGTTGTATCTTTTTTCTGCTGACTGGTTTGAAATTAGTATAATTATGAATTACTTCAGAATTTTTTTTACGTTTTCTAATACAAGAGAGATGTAGATCTGAAGCAACTAGGACATAATTAGCAAAAAATAAAAGATTATCAAAAATAAAATCATATTTATGAATATCATGCTTATCATAAATTATTTTTGTTCTTGGTTTAATAATTTTTATAATAATTGCAGGTACAAATCCAGAAATCCTATGAGCATGAATCATGTCCGGTTTATTTTTTAGAATTTTTTTTACAGTTTTGAGAACAAATTTAATATAACTCTGGTTTTTTGATCTGAGACAAGGAATTATTTCATATTTTTTCTCTTTAAGTGAATTTATGAATTTAATCCCTCTAGATTCAAATTCTTTATCTGCAAATATATGGCTTAGTTTCATTTAAGAAAGATCCTTTTTTATAATATTTATAATTTTTTCACTTGCTTTTCCATCACCAAAAGAATTTTCCCAATCCCTCGGTTTATTTAACATAATTTCTACAGAATCTATAATTTTTTTGGGATCACACCAAGATAACATGGCTGCTCCAACTTCAATTGATTCGGGTCTATCACTTGTTTTTCTCATCACAACACAAGGAATTTTTAAAGTACAAGCTTCTTCTTGGATACCTCCAGAATCTGTTAAAATGAGTTTAGCATTTTCTTCCAACATTAACAAATCAAGAAATCCTAATGGGTCTATAATCTTCAAGTTTTTGATTTTATCTATAATTTCCTCAAAATTAAATTCTTTAATTCTTTTTTTAGTTCTTGGATGAATTGGATAAATAATTGGAATATTATATTTTTCAGATAATTTTTTTAGAGCCTCAATAATTCCAGATAGGTGTTTTTTATTATCTACATTTTCTTGCCTATGCGCTGTTACTAAAAAATATTCTTGGGATTTGATATTTAATTTTTCTAAAATTTTTGATTCTTTTCTTGCTATTTCTAGACTTTGATAGACTGAATCTACAATGGTGTTACCTGTTACAAAAATTATTCCCTTAGCAATTCCCTCATTTAATAATATTTTTTCTTCTTTATTGGTTGGAGCAAATAAATAATCAGAGATATGATCTACAACTATTCTATTATGTTCTTCCGGCATTCTTTTATCATAACTTCTTAAACCAGATTCAATATGCCCTATTTTTATATGAAGTTTTGCAGCAGCAAGGGCTCCAGCCAACACACTGTTTGTGTCTCCTTCTACAAGTATAATGTTTGGTTTTTCTTCTAACAGATTTTTTTCAATTTCAATTAACATTTTACCTGTAACTTCCGCATGACTTCCAGAACCAATGTTCAAATTAATCATTCTAGGTTTCAGAGAGAGTTCTTCAAAGAAAATTTTATCCATTTTATAATCATAATGTTGCCCTGTATGAAGAACACGGTAATCTAATTTTTGTTTTTCACATTCTTTGATGACTGGGGCCATTTTTATTATTTCTGGCCTAGTTCCCAATATTAAACAAACTTTCATTTTTTATTTTATTTTTTTTAATATATTTAAATAAATCTTCGAGCAAATCAATTTTTTTTATACTTTCAAATAAACCATGCACATATATTATTGATAATTTTTTCTTTTTAATTTTTTCTTTTAATTTTTCTAAAATTTTTTCATCTTTTAAATTTTTAGATGTTAAATATTCTATTATTGGCGTATTATTTTTACCTTTGATTGTTATTGGAATATTAATGATATTTTTATTTTTAATTTTTTTAGGTTTGTTTCCTGGGAGATCACTTATTACTTTAAAGCCGAGTTCTTCAAGTATTTTAATCACTTTTTTATCTGTTTTAAACCCAGGAGCAGCAAATGACAAAGGTTCTTTACCAAATATTTTAATATATTTATTTTTTGCAAGAACTAAGTGTTTTCTTATATCTATTTTATCAAAACCCCTAAGCCAAGACCTGTGTTTCCACCCATGAATTCCAAGTTCATGACCATCATCTATTATTTCCTTTAATATTTTTTTATTTTTCTTAACAAAATCTCTTGGAAATAGCAGAATTCTTATTTTTTCTATTGTTGAGAAAGCTTTTATTTTTCTTTCTCCAGGAATT
>CAZMTM010000093.1:0-3647 GCA_964569175.1 uncultured Gammaproteobacteria bacterium
GCATTTTTTAATTCTGTCTCCGAGACTAAATTGTTGTTATTAGTTTTATTGATTTTTATGTTCTTAATCTGAAAGATGGTGCTGAAAAATAGAATATAAGCAGCAACGGCCAGAAGGAGAATAATTAAAATCAGTAAAGCCAGAAATTTAGTCCTGGAGACACGTCTCTTTAAAAAATATTTTCGCGAGGTACGGGCCGCCCTGATTGTTCGAGGCAAACCATACCTTTTTTTACCAACAATAAACGATTTCCTATATTTATTAGACATATTTAATTTCTAATTATGTACAAACCATCGGCGGATTGGTTTATAAGAATAATCTAATTTTTCTCTTTCCTGCCAGCGTTGGATGGCTAACTGGATGAGCTTGTCCAATAACTTCGGATAGCTCAGCCTCGAGGCCTGCCATAACTTCGGATACATAGAGATAGAAGTAAACCCAGGGATAGTATTTACTTCGTTTAAATAAATTTTTGGTTTTGAGCCCTTGCGAACCGGGTTTTTAAGCAAAAAATCAGCCCTGGCCATACCACTACAATCAATTAGTCTATAAGCCTCAATGGCTATTTCTTGTATTTTACTAACTAATTTTTTGTTTAATCTGGCTGGAATGATTATTTGTGAGAGGCCATCAACATATTTGGCGTCATAGTCATAGAACTCATTACTAGCAATTATTTCACCAGGTAGAGAAGCCTTAGGAGTATCATTGCCCAGAACGCTAATTTCAATTTCGCGAGCGTTTTTAATTGTTTTTTCAATCAGTATTTTACGATCGTATTTTTCGGCTAAATTAATAGTTTTAATTAGTTCCTTTCTATTGTGGGCTTTTGAGACACCAATACTTGAGCCAGAATTAGCTGGCTTAACAAAACAGGGATATTTAATCTCTCTCTCAATGCGGTATAAGAGCTTGGTACGGTTATTTTGCCAGTCCTTTTTTAAAAACCATAAAAATTTACCAATCGGCAAATTGTATTTTCGCCAGATTATTTTTTGAATTACTTTATCCATGCCCACAGCCGAAGACAGAACCCCGGCACCGACATATGGTTTATTAAGCGCTTCAAGAAATCCTTGCAAAATACCGTCTTCGCCAAATGGACCGTGTAGAACAGGGAAAAATACATCAACTGGTTTTAAAAAAGTGGGGATAAACTGGCCCCTCTCCCCTACTCCTTTTCCAGCTAACATTTTAGTGGCTGCTTGTCCCTTAACCCAACGACCATTTTTAGTAATTCCAATCAGTTTTATTCTATATCTTTTCCTATCTAGAGCCTTGACAATTGAGCGGGCAGAGACTAAAGAGACCTCGTGTTCAAACGACCGGCCACCAAAGATTACGCCAATTGTCAGTTTTCTCTTTTTCATTAGGCTGACTCTTTTTTTAACAATTAAATTGCTTCTTATTCTTTAGACAGGAGTTCTTTAATATATTCTTCAATTTTGATTGACGGTCCATCTTCAGAAGGAATGACACGCCATTTCGGAACATATATTTTCTTTTTTTCCTTCGTTATAATCAAATACTCGATGTTTTGCTGCAATCCGTATTTTTCGGCTAATTCATTGAAAAATTTAATATCCTCTGGCGTATATTTTTCAAAATCTTTCATTATTTTTGACATAAATCTACTTTAATTATTTATCATTAATTATTTATTATTCTTCTCTTCTATTCTATCTCATTTTTACCAAATAAACAAGAACACACGACCTATTCTAAAAACCAAAAAAACGGCACGACCAAAGATAAAGGGCTCTGATTCCAGAGCCCTAAAATATTCATTGGCTAGCTTTCTCAGGCCAGTTTAACCGCACTACAGCAGCAATTAAAGCCAGTGCCAATAGAATTACCGCTTTTGGTCCAAATGTCCATAGCGGTATAATCATCACGAACGCTCCGATTACTCCGATGAACCAGCCGACCAAAACCCGTTTAGGTCTGTAAAAACTTATTATATATCCACCAAGACAAACCATTAAACCACCGATTATTAAACCCAAAATTACAATCATCAAATCCAGATGAGCCATGATCCCTCCTTTTCCTTAATTATTTAATAGTATAATCCTTGTTGAAAAATTGTCAAATGCCTTACATTGCATATCTATCTGGCTTGGACAAAATCATTATTATTTGCTAACATATATACAATAACAAAATTATTTTTTATAATATAAAATAACTTAAACAAACAAAATGCCCAAAAAAATTGTTTTATTTGACTTTGATGGGACTTTAAGCCAAGGATACATTTCAATGGCCTTTTTAGAATGGTTGTCCAAATCCAAAATATATCCAACGGAATTATATCAACAGCAATTAAAATTGGTTGAAGCAAACAAACAAAATAAGATTTCTTATGCAGAATGGTGCCGTCAATGGGGAATACTTTGGGCCGAAGGATTGGTTAATAAAACCACTACCAGAATTAGAGAATCAGCGCAAGAATTTTTTGAGGAATATAAAACTAACATCTATTCCTCTTCTTATCAGCTGGTGGAATTATTTCAAAAAAAGGAATATTATACTTTTATGATCACCACGGCTGCTCAGGAAGTAAGTTATTTAGCCGGGAAAGAATTAGGTATGGATAAAACTTATGGAACCGAGGTATTGGTTAATAATGACAGGTACACCAATCAATTAATTACTAAATTTCATCTACCAATTGGCAAAAAAGAATTTATAGAAAAGATAATTAAATCTGGAAAATACGAGATGAACACTTCTGTTGCCTTCGGTGATTCAATGCACGATGCCGCAATGTTAGAAAAGGTTAAATTTCCAATAGCCCTCAATCCCACCAAAGAATTATTCAGTCTGGCTCAAAAAAATAACTGGTTAATTCTTAATTACGATAATGTAATTAGACAAATTAATAAGTTATTTTAGGTTTTTCTAATTAAAAAATTTAATTAGAAAAGGGGTAGTAAAACTACCCCTTTTATTTATTATTGACACAGAATTTCTCCTCCTATTCTATCTCCAAATTTTGAATTCAATTGTTTGAGGTTGAGCAGAATCCAGCCGTTTGACCAAACAAATTGTTAGATTTGCCATCTTCCCCGGAAAAATGAACCCCTGCCTGAACTCTAGTCTCTGTTTTGCCGGTCCGTTTTCTCTGGTTTTTATTTCATCAGTTAGAGAGAAGAAAAATCCGGCCTTGGGATGAACAAAAACCTTCAGTCCCGCTTTTGAATCTAATCCGTTTTGCCAGTCACAATCATATATAGGCATGTATTTGGCTATGGCAAGCCGACCATCAAAATTTACTTTTAAGTATTTCTCTTTCTGCAGCCACTCGCCTTGAACTGCAAAACCAAAGTCAAATTTTTCCCAAGTTTCTACCGAATCGCCCCGAGGAAGCGTATCAAGTGTGTGGCCGCATAAATGCTGAAAACTTGAGAATAAATTTATTGATTGATTAAAATCATATTGACCCATTAAAGTAAGATAATAATCTTGAAAAGCAGGCGCTGCATAAATAAAATTAAAATTGGGCAGCATCCAGGTTTCATTTTCGGCGCCCAGAAAAAATGACAATTCCTCTACTTGAACTAAAGTAAAAAATACACCCATATTGGCATAACGAAGACATTCATCTCTGTTCTTAACATAATTAATCCGCCAATCATTAT
>CAZMTM010000094.1:0-3084 GCA_964569175.1 uncultured Gammaproteobacteria bacterium
TCAACGGATAGAGCACAAGTTTGCGGAACTTGAGATAGAGGTTCGATTCCTCTTGGGGGCATTTTTATTGATTTTAAAAGCCCCCGATACTTAATCGGGGGCTTTATTTTTTTAAGGTTTTATTTTTTTAATTCTTTGCTATTCAACAAAACTTTGATTGTTTTGTAATCAACCATGCCAATTACTGAAAAACCTATTCTAATAAAGATTACATTGGTACGGTACCGCTGCATTAATGCTAATATCTCGAATAACGTAGTGTCGGGTTGGCAGAATATCGCATTATAACCCAGCACTTCCCAGAATTTAGCGTTATCGTCATTGGCTGATTTCATAAAATCTTGAGCCATTTTTCCTCTCAATTTTTTCTGGATGACGAGATCGTTTAGTTCTTTTGGGCCAGCCCAGAAAATTAGAAAAGCAATTAGAATCAAGAAAAAATTACTCGTTTGCCAGGCAATTACTATCATTAAGAGGGCCATTACCCGACTAGTCCAAACAGCTACTTTAGTAGCCATAATCTGATTTTTACAGATGGCCCAGATTATTGACCTTAAAATTCGGCCTCCGTCCATAGGGAATGCCGGCACCAGATTAAAAATAGCTAGGACCAAATTAATAAGGGCGAGATAGTTGAGTACCAGAAGTACGGGCTGATAAGTTAAGCTAACGATGTTGTTGAGAAATATTAATACAGACCAGAAGAGGGCGGCAATTATGAAACTAGCCAGCGGGCCGGCAATAGCCATTTTAAATTCTTGACCAGGTCTTTCTGGATGTTTTGGTAAATGAGCCCCCATGCCCAGCAAAAACAGAGTGATTTGTTTTATTTCCAGTCCTTCTATTCTAGCCATAAAAGAGTGGGCTAATTCATGAGCTAATCCGCAGACAAAAAATAACAGGACGGTAATTATTCCCATAATAAGCGGTAAGGGGAAGATAGAAATTCCCATCCCGCCCGCAAAGTAACGGGACAAGATATAAGAGAAAACGCCAAAAATAATAAACCAGGTAAGGTCTACGTAGATATCAATTGGACCTATTCGGAAAATCTTGAATCTCTTGCTAAAGAACATATTTTCCTCCTTTGTAAAAAGCTTAAATTAAGGATAACAGCTTATAAAAAGTTGTCAAGAATTGATTCAAAAAAAAAGAGGTCAAACCTCTTTTTTTATGGCGGTCCGGACGGGATTCGAACCCGTGATCTTCGCCGTGACAGGGCGACGTGATAACCGCTACACTACCGGACCATCAATAATCATTATATCAATATTTTATCTTTTGACAAGATAAAATAAAGCCACCCTTAAGATTTTCTGGAGCAGCTTTAACTAATAATTATCTATCTATTGTATTTATTTGCTAACAAATTTTACAATTTCGGAGAAAACCTTGGGGTGATTTTCGGCTAAATCAGCTAAGATTTTTCGGTCAAGCTCTATTTTATTTTTTTTAAGATTAGCAATGAATTTAGAAAAAGTAGTGCCTTCGTCTCGACAGGCGGCATTAATTTTAATTTGCCAAAGAGCTCGGGCTTCTCTTTTTTTTCGCCGTCGGTCACGATAAGCATAGACACCGGCTTTACGTACCGCCGTTTTAGCTAATTTTATTTTTTTCTTGCGGCCCCACCGGTAACCCTTAGCTTGTTTTAGTAAGCGTTTCCGTCTTTTAAGGTGGGCTTTGCCGCGTTTAACTCTAGGCATAGAATTAGATATATTTTCTTACGGTTTTTCTTAAACTTTTTGATAGAGATCTGTTTCTTCGTTTGTTTCTAGTCTTTTTCCCTGACTCCCGAGCGTTAAAATGGTCTTGCCCGCAAGCTCGGTGCAAAACTTTCTTTTTTTTGGTTAACCTAAATCTTTTAGAGATTGTTTTACGAGTTTTCATCATATACTTTGATATGGTTTTTACTATTCTACTTTTTATTAACCATGACTATCAGTCTGCTACCTTGTTTTTTTATTGGTTGTTCGGTCTTTACGTCCTCGCCCAAGAGCTCAATAAATTGTTTAATCAAATTTTTCGCTAAATCAAAATGAGCTTTTTCTCGACCCCGGAGGACCATCTCAATTTTGATTTTATGCCCTTCGGAAATAAATTCTTTAGCCTTGGCCACCCTGAGCCCTAAGTCATGCTGGCCGATCCTCGGGGTGAGCCGGATACCCTTAATACCACTGGCCTTGTGTTGTTTCTTTTCTTTTTTCTCCCTTTTCTTTAAATTGTATTTGAAGTGTCCAAAGTTTAGGATTTTAGCTATTGGTGGGTCGGCATTGGGGCCAATTTCGACCAAATCCAGTTCTTTCTCCCGTGCCATAATAATAGCTTTTTCTGTTTCCACAACACCTAAATGTTCGCCGTTTTCTCCGATTAAGCGAACCTTGGGAACAGTTATTCGATTGTTGAGACGATAGTACTTTATATCCTTATTAAATTACTAATTAATGCCTTGATAAGATTCTATGGTGGAGGTGGGGATATCGAAATCCCGTCCAGAAAGCTTTGATAAAAGCATCTACTCTTTTAGTCTGGTTAAAATTTTTTGAATTTTAGAATTAAACCAGACAAAATTTCTAAAACCCTAAACCTGATTTTGTTTAAGTATTCTGACTCAGGTACTCAGAATACCGGTCCTACTTAATTTTACACCAAAGACTAAATAGTAGGAGTCTCTAGTATTGATGGCTGTGGCTTTGTTAAGCTACAGCAAAGGCCAAATTTTGGTTGGCAATTATGTTTTTGAGCAGTTTAATGTCTTTCTCGGGACAAAGAGCAACTTTTATCTCATGTTTTCTGTCAAACCCTGGCACCCCCGTCGTCTATTTGTGAACAATCCTTAATCTTGAGTAAATCTACGATTATTTGTATTTTTAAGTATACATTTTTTTGACTAACTGTCAAGTAGCCGTTTCTTGCGTCTCTGCCAACTTTTTTGTTTAATGTTTTCCCGTTTATCCCATTTTTTCTTTCCCCGGGCTATGCCGATGACAATTTTGATAAATTTATTTTTAGTGTAAACCTTAAGCGGAACAATGGTTAATCCTTTAATTTTTAATTTTCCGACTAAGGTATTGATTTCCTTTTTCC
>CAZMTM010000094.1:3094-3504 GCA_964569175.1 uncultured Gammaproteobacteria bacterium
AGTAATTTTCTGCTTTGCCTTGGGTCATAATTTTGCTGAACCTGAGCAGCTGGTGCGTAGGGAGCAATATAAACATTAGTTAACCAGACCGCAGCATTGGCGTCAATAGTAATATAGCCTCCGGAAAGGTTAATTTGATTCTGTCTAATAGATTTAACTTCGGGCCCGGTTAAAACCATCCCCGCCTCAAATGTTTCTAAAATCTGGTATTCATAGTAGGCTTTTTTGTTGGTGATAATTATACCCATAATATCCACATTATATCACTTTACGAAAAAGATAAAAAGTTTTAAGATAGTAATACTATGAAGATTGGTATAGATTGTCGGACAATTTTAAATCCAGAAAGAGGCGAGGGAGCCGGCGTTGGTCATTATACTTATCAATTGGTTAGGCATTTATTGAAAATT
>CAZMTM010000095.1:0-3491 GCA_964569175.1 uncultured Gammaproteobacteria bacterium
AATGTTGCAAAGACCAAAATGACCTGAAGTATAAAAGAAAAAGTATTTTTTTTCCGTTTTGAGCCAGTCATGGATTTAAAATTAGGAATTAACAATTTTAGAAAAACCAAAGATGTTCAGCCATCAAAAACCCTGATATTGACCCTTGCCGGCCCAGAGGAAGAAATTTTAGCTCGGATGCATTCAAAAACCAGATATAATATCCGTTTAGCTCAGAAACATGGAGTCAAGGTGTCGACCAGTAATGATATTGAAATTTTTTTATTTCTTCTCCACCAGACCACCAAACGAGATAAATTTAAAGCACACGCTGATGAATATTATCGTCATCTTTTAAGTCTTGGACCGTCATTTGTTAAATTATATTTTGCCGAATATAAGAATAAAATTTTGGCGGCTAATATGATGGTATTTTTTGGTAAAACAGTTACTTATCTTCATGGTGCTTCCAGTAATCAACACCGGCCGGTAATGGCTCCTCATTTTCTTCACTGGTCCATAATTAGTCAGGTCAAAAAGGACGGTTATGCTTATTATGATTTTTGGGGAATATCTCAAAAAAAATGGCCGAGTTTGACTTGTTTTAAAAAGAGTTTTGGCGGTCGGGTAGTTGATTATCCGGGAACATATGATTTAGTTTTAGATAAAAAGTGGTATTTCTTATATAAGATAGGTAAGTTCATCAAGAGTTAGCTTAATCGAAATTTAATTATGCTTTCCTTTATTCTAGCCACAATTTTAATTTTTTCGCCGGTTAATGTTTTTAATAATTTATCTTTTCTAGGGGATATAATTGCCGAAACTTCTTATGCAGAGACGAAGGATTTTCCTTATTCGCTTGGCCCAAAATTGACTGCCCAAAGCGTTATCGTTCTTGATACTGAATCAAATCAAGTTTTATTTGAAAAAAATCCAAAAGCGATTTTACCAATTGCCAGTCTTACCAAGTTGATGACCGCCCTGGTTTTCTTAGAAAATAAGAATAAGACCTGGGAAGATTCAGTTATTGTAAAATCAGAGGACCTAATTATTAAAACAGAATCAAAAAGTGGTCTTGAGCCGGCCGGGCTGAACATTGAAATAGGCGATATTTTAAAAATTAGAGATGTCTTCTATGGCGGATTAATAAAATCAGCCAATAATGCCATGAGAATTTTAACCCGGTTAACCAGTCCTTGCTGTGGGAAGACGTTCATTGATTTGATGAACGAAAAAGCCAAGGTTCTTGACATGACTGATACTCATTTTATTGACCCTACCGGCCTTAATCCCGAGAATCATTCAACTGCTCAAGATTTGACTAAATTGGTTATTGAGGCGATGAAAAGAAGGGAAATTAGAGAGGCATTGACTAAAAAAGTATATGATATCCAAATTTTAAAACTAGACGGTACCACATTTTACAATCGGGTCAGAAATACTGATAAATTATTAGGCAGCTTTGTTAATTTAATAGGAGCCAAAACTGGTTATCTGGAGGAAAGCGGTTATTGTTTTGCCGGATTGAGCCAGTATAATAGTCGTCAATTAGCAGTAATAGTTTTAGGCGCGGAAAGTGCTCAAAATAGGTTTCAGGAGGCAAAAAGTTTAATTTGGTGGACGGTAAATCATTGAGGCATTTTAACATTGTAACATTAGGCTGTATTTGAGATTTTATTGTTGTCATGTTATAATGTTATTATGTTATTATAACATTATTATGGGATTGGAACTCAAGACAATTCTTTTAGCCATGACCCCAATTAATGAATTGAGGGGGACTATTCCTCTGGCTGTTACTATGTTTCATTTTACTCCGTGGAAAGCAATGCTTCTGGCCTATATTGGTAATATGATTCCGGTTTTTTTTCTGCTCTGGTTTTGGAAATACCTATCCCACGTTTGTATGCGTAAAAATAAGTTAATTAATAAGCTATTCCTCTGGTTATTCAACCGCACCCGGCAACGATTTTATAAAAAATACGCTCTTTATGGGAATCTAGCTTTAATTCTTTTTGTGGCCATTCCTCTACCAATGACCGGCGCCTGGACTGGAACGATTGCCGCTTTTCTTTTTGGTATTTCGTATCGCCGGAGTCTGGGGTTGATATTTTTGGGGGTAATTATCGCTGGTATTGTGGTGACTCTGATTACTATGGGAATTAGTTCTCTGGTTAGTTTTTTACCAGTGATCTAATTTGTAGTAATCTATAATAATTTATAAAGAATAATTCGTAATAATGAAGTACTCAATTATAATTGCCAACTGGAAAATGCAGCTCGGTATCAAAGAAACTGAGGATTTAGCCGAAGATATTTTGAGTCGGATAGGAAGATTAAAGAAGAAAGTGGAGAAGCTCGATGTTGTTCTCTGTCCTTCTCCATCCGTTCTAGAAACAGTCTCTAAAGTATTTCAAACAAAACATTCTTTGTTCAGTCGAAAGGCCAAATTGTCTTATTTATCTTTGGGCGCACAAAACTGTTTTTGGGAGAAAAAAGGAGCTTTTACCGGCGAGGTCTCACCAGCCCAGTTAAAAGAATTGGGTTGTAATTATGTAATTATCGGTCATTCAGAACGGCGGCAGATTTTGGGTGAAACAGATAAGATAATTCACAAAAAGGTAAAAGCTGTTTTAGATACTGGAATGGTTCCTGTGATTTGCGTTGGCGAAACTTTTGAGGAGAGGCAGCGTCGCGCTACAGATTATGTAATAATTAATCAGGTTTCCCGGGCTATTGAAGGAATTGATTTAAGGGCAGACCAGAAGCTTATTATTGCCTACGAGCCGGTCTGGGTAATTGGTAGCGGCCAGGCAGTCAAGCCAGAAGACGCTGAATATGTAAATCGGATAATTCGGCGGAGGATGATTGATTTTTATCCTCTACCTATTGTCAGAAACAATATTCGAATTATCTATGGCGGCAGTATTGATTCGGTCAACGTTAAACAATTTGTCAGCCAAGAAACAATTGATGGAGCTTTGGTTGGCGGCGCTAGTTTAAAGTCCAAAGAATTTGTCAAAATGATAAGCAAGCTAATTGGTTAGGTTATTTATGGTAATTAATATTATTCTTTTAATAATTTTTTTCTGTTCTCTGGGGGGCGTTCTTTTTATAGTCAGCCAGAAATTATCCCTTCTGGCTAATATTGATTTATCTCAGATTCCTGAAGAGCGCGTAGCTAGAGTTAAAAGAAATCTTTTAGAAAAAAGAATGAGCCGGCAGGCGAAAGAGATAAGAGAGAAATTAAAAATGAAATTGGCTGATTCAAGTATTTGTATAAAAAATATTTTTGAATATTCTAAAGATAAGTTTTTAAAACTCCGGCTCAAGGCACTTGATTTTTTTAAAAAAATGCGGTAGAATATCCTTAATCTCTTTTAAATGCCCAGGTAGCTCAGCTGGTAGAGCATTTGCATGGTAAGCAAAAGGTCCGCGGTTCAAGCCCGCGCCTGGGCTTTGGGGTGGGTAGCAAAGTGGACAAATGCGGCAGACTGTAAATCTGCTGGCTT
>CAZMTM010000096.1:0-3477 GCA_964569175.1 uncultured Gammaproteobacteria bacterium
TTTAAAATCTAATTAATAATCACTATGAATCTTAACAAAGTTACACTCATCGGGCGATTAACCCGAGATCCTGAATCCCGGACCACCCCCAACGGCCAGAACGTAGCCAGCTTTGGTTTAGCAACTAACCGGGTCTGGACAGATACTTCCGGGCAAAAACAAGAAAAGACTGACTTTCATAATATTACCACCTGGGGAAAATTGGCTGACCTTTGTCAACAATATCTGATTAAGGGTCAAGAGGTTTATGTCGAAGGTAGAATTACGACCAGCTCATGGCAGGACCAACAGGGCAATAAGAAAAGTCGAACCGACATTGTGGCGCGAACCGTTCAATTTGGCGCTAAGCCACGGGGCGCAGCTCCAGGGGATAGTAGACAAAAACCAGGGAAAAATGAACCAGCACCCCCAGTTTCTACTCCAGCCGAAGAAGAAATTGATGTTGAAGAAATCCCTTTTTAGTCAATCAAATACCTTAAACCAAATATCTTAATTATTGATTATGCTTAACGACAACCAAAAACATTGTTATTTTTGTATCAATAGTATAGATGATATTGACTATAAAGATATCATTCTTTTGCGTCGATTTATATCTGCTTACGAAAGAATTCTACCGCGTCGCAAAAGAGGAGTTTGTGCCAAGCATCAAAGAAAGTTAGCTCAAGCCATCAAGCGAGCTCGAATTATGGCTTTATTACCATTTGTCAAAAAATAACAGAAAACAATATGCTTGGCATCAATGATCTAAAAAAAATTGGCACTATCATCAAGTTCAATAACGAACCTTATCAAGTAATTTATTCCCAACATTCGCACACTGCCCGCGGTGGTGCCTCGCTCAGGGCCAAACTGAAAAACCTTATCACCGGACAAGTCTTAGAAAAAACCTTTAGCTCTTCTGATAAAATTGAAGAAGCTGACATTGAAAAATCAAAAGCCAGTTTTCTATATTCAGAAATAGACAAGTTTTATTTCATGGATAGCCACACTTATGAACAGTTCTTTATCGACCGCGCCACCTTGACCGAACAAAAGAAATTCTTGAAAGAAGGGTCGGAGATTGAGGTTTTACTTTTCAACAAAAATCCTGTTAATATAGAATTGCCAAAAAAAATAGAACTTAAAGTTATTGAAGCGCCGCCGGGCATAAAAGGAGATTCAGCTACCTCTCCTTCTAAAACCGCCACTCTGGAGACTGGGTTGAAACTCATGGTCCCCAATTTTATTAAAAAAGGAGATACTATCAGAGTAAACACTGAAACTGGAGAATACGTTAACCGAACATAAAAATAATCTAGTTAAAGTTTTAAATAATAAATCTAAAGTTTCAAGCCCAAAATAAATCAATTCCATGACTATTGAAGAAATTTTTGATGGAGCAGCTACCTTGAAAGCTTCAGATGTCCATTTGGCCAGTGGTTTGCCGGTTTACTATCGGATTGATGGCCTTTTGCGTCCAGTAAAAAACTGGCCTGTTTTAGACCACGAAATTATTTTAAAATTAGTTGAACCAATATTAACCGAAGAACAAAGAAAAATTCTTTTTGAGAAAAAAAATTTGGATTTTTCTTACCAAATTAAAAATAAAATTCGTCTCCGAATTGACGTTTTCTGGGAAAAGGGAAGTTTGACTTTAGCCGCCAGGATTATCCATCAAAAAATCCCGACCATGGAAAAAATTGACATGCCCAAAACAACCTATAAATTGTGTGAATTGAAAGATGGCCTGCTCTTAATGACTGGTCCCACTGGTTGCGGCAAATCAACTACTCTGGCTGCTATGATTGACTATATTAATAATAAAAGAGCCTGTCATATTATCACCCTGGAAGACCCGATTGAATTTATCTTCCCTTCAAAAAAAAGTGTTATTGCCCAACGAGAACTGGGTAAAGATATGCTATCTTTTCAGTCAGCCCTTAAACATATTGTCAGACAAGACCCGGATGTAATTTTTGTCGGCGAAATGAGGGACTTGGAGACTATTCGCCTGGCTATCACCCTGGCTGAAACAGGCCACTTAGTCTTAGCTACTCTTCATACCCCAAATGCTCCTCAGACCATTGACCGAATTATTGATATCTTTCCACCTCATCAACAAAACCAGATTAGATTACAAATTGCCCTGTCCTTGAAAAGCGTTATCTCACAACATTTATTACCAAAAATAGGCGGTGGCCGAGTAGCTGTCCGCGAAATCCTTATCAACACCCCCGCCGTAGCTAATCTAATCAGGGAGAACAAGATTGCTCAACTCAAATCCAGCATCCAGACCGGCAGCAAAGCAGGTATGATTACTTTAGAACAAAGTCTAAAAAAACTTTACCGTAACAAAACTATTACTCTAGAAACTGCCTTAGCTCATGCCAATTATCCCGAAGAATTATTGAAAGAATAGAAAACTAATTCACTAAAGCTTCCGAAATGAAACAATAATCGGGGTTCCGAACTCCGATTTCATTTATATAAGCCTCCGTAGCTTAACGGATAAAGTACTGGTCTTCGGAACCAGTGATGCGGGTTCGACTCCTGCCGGAGGCGCCCTAATATGCCCCCATAGCTTAATGGTAAAGCAGTTGCCTCTTAAGCAATTGATGTAGGTCCGTTTCCTACTGGGGGTATTTTTCTATAATTAAGGAATCTGGAAAAATTAAAAAAACGAGGTAAATCCTCGCTTTTTTAATTCTCTATTATAGAATTAATATCCAAATCTATATTTAAATCTATACCTAAATTTGCTTGACTGCCTGTTTTAAACCCTTGCCAGCTTTGAATTTTGGTACTCGCATTGAGGGAATCTGGATTTTTTCTTTGGTCTGTGGATTAACTCCACTTCTGGCTTTTCTAGTCTTGGCTGAAAAAGTGCCGAAACCGGCTATAACTACCTTATCTCCCTTCGCTAGAGTTTTTTCAACAATATCAACAAAAGCATCCAAAAACCTTTCAGCCTTGACTTTAGAAGGGATGTTAGTTTTAGTAACTAATTCTTCAATCAATTTGCCTTTATTCATAGATATTTTTAATATTTTTAATATTTTTAATATTCTTAATATTCTTATACTTTTAATATTCTTATATTTTTGGCGCAGTTTAGCTATTTTTAATCGGCATGATTAAATAAAGATAGGATGTGTCGTTGGCAGATCTAATTATTCCAGGTGTATTGTCATTAACAATTTCCAGACTAATTTCTTCGCCCGGTAAATTTATCAAACCATCAATCAAATAACGATAGTTAAAAACAATCTCGTTGTCCTCGCCCGAAATTTCAGCATCCAGTGTAGCTTTGTTCTCGCCTATCTGGTTATTAAGGGACAGTATCTGTAGTTTATTTTCTTTTGACAATAATTTTAAACTAACGTCATTTATTCCACTCTTGGCAAAAAAACTGGCCGATTTAACTGTCCTTAAAAATTCCTCTTTATTGAGTAAGGCCTTGGTTTGGGTATTAGAAGGGATAATCTGTTTGTAATC
>CAZMTM010000097.1:0-3329 GCA_964569175.1 uncultured Gammaproteobacteria bacterium
AAGTGGATTATGGCGAAGTACGAATAATTCCGGCTAAATATTTTGTTGATTTAGATAAAACGGAAAGCTTTGTCGGTGCTAAGATACCAAAAGATTTTAAATATACTAAAGAGAAAGTTCTAAAAATACTTGAACTTATCCATGCTCAACTCAATGAGCGTTTTGATTATCCTTATTACGCTCAAAAAGGGCCTTCGAGTGGCGATTGGACTTCGGTTGGTTTTGTAGAGAAAATTTATGAAAGTAGTGAGAGTCCGCACCTGAGTTATCATCCAGAACCACTCTGGAATTATACTCATTATTCTATAAATATCACCCCGGATGGGTTTGATGACGAATCAGAAGTTAATGATAGCCATGATTGTTTTTCCACAGTTAGAGAGTTTTCTAAAATTCATAAACTTGGTCAGGGAAATTTTTGGGAAAGATTTGCTCTTAAAGAAGCTAGGGATTTTATTGATAAAGTAAAACCAATTGCTGAAGTGACTAATAAATTGCTTAGTATTAATCTTTTTGGCCGAAACTATCAGGGAAACAGATATTTTTTCTTTCCTTATACCCAATTTGTGCAGCCGACTCTTAAAGATGTGCCGCTGGATATTAAAGTGGCCTCTTACGGCAAAGCCAAATTTCCTAATACCCTTTCTCTAACGCGACGTCAGACGATTGCCATTTTAGCTTTTAGTAAAAGAACAGTGGATGAGCTAGCTATGTTGACCGGGAGAAGTTGGGCTATTGGTAAACTTGGTTTGAGTAAGATAGTAAGCACCTTTTTATTGGTCCGCGGGAATTTGGGGGTTATAGAGGAAGGTGTTCGGTTTGTTAGTGGTGGCGAAGTTGATATTAATTCAGAAAAGAAAATTTCTAAAAATAATTGGATAACCGCCGCCTTGGGTTTAATTGAAAAAATAAAAAAGACATTTGAAGCTGGCAGCACTGAAGCTGACGAAATTGCCGATTTGGTTAATAAGGGTATGCTGAGTGGTTCAGCGGCCGAAGAAAAAATAGAAGAATTTACAACCGATCTAGATTTTACCGATGAGATAGTAGAAGAAGTCGATGAGATAGTAGAAGAAGTCGATGAGATAGTAGAAGAAGTCGATGAGATAGTAGAAGAAGTCGATGAAGTGCAACCAGAAGAACCGGAAGAGCCAGAAGAACCCGAGGAACCTGAAGAGGTAGAGGAAGAGGTGGGGCCCGAAGAGCCACCCCATCTTCAATATTCATCCGGCGATATAGTAATTAACGAATTGGTGCCCAATCCGGCCGAAGGACAGAACGAATGGATTGAATTATATAATCACACCGATTCAACCATAGATTTATCTGACTGGACGATTGAAGACAATACCGGCCCGGTTTTCGGTAGCGGACGGGGCAAGAAATTTCTAAAAGAGATTTTTATAGCCCCTAAGAATTTTATTGTTTTAACCAAAGGAGAGCATTTTAGTTTTGCTCTCAATAATAGTGGTGATGTTATCATTTTGAAATATGACGGTAATATTATAGATCAGATTGCTTACGGAAATTTTAATGACGGATTTCTAAACGACAACGCGCTTGAGCCGGACAAAGGTCAGGCCTTAGCTCGCTTTCCGGATGGTTATGATAGTAATAAAGATATAAATGATTTGATAATTACGATTACCCCAACACACGGCTGGGCCAATAGAATTGTCGCGGCTTTTTCTGGCGGTTCATCCGGAGGAGATTATTCGTCTGATGAAGATTCTTCTGATGAAAATTCGTCTGATGGGGATGAGAGTCCAGACGATGGTGATAATGAACCCCAGTATCAAGCTTATCAGCCACTGGATGTGGTGATTAACGAGATTGCCTGGATGGGAACTAAGGCGAGTTATAACGACGAATGGATTGAACTTTATAATAATTTAGCCAGTCCGGTGGACCTCTCCGGTTGGCGTTTACGGGCCACGGATGGCACGCCTGATATAGCTCTATCCGGACAAATCCCGGCTCATAGTTATTGGCTTTTAGAAAGAACAGATGATACTACCATTAGCAATATTGAAGCTGACCAGATTTATACTGGCGCTTTGGAAAATTCTGGTGAAAGTTTAGAATTAATTGACGGGACCGCTCAACAAATTGATTTACTTAATCAGGAGAGTGATTGGTTGGCCGGCGATAATAGCACTAAAGCATCAATGGAAAAGCTTAATTTTTTAACCCCTGGCAATCAGTCTGATAATTGGCATACTAATAACAGTGAAGAAATTTTTGGCTTGGATGCCGAGGACAATTTGATTATCGGTACGCCAAAGCAGAAAAACAGTGAAAAAATTGAAAGTGAAGAACCTCCCGAAGAACCTCCCGAAGAACCGGAAGATGCTATTCCGCCGGAGATAACATTGAATTCAACCCCATCTGTTTTAACTAACCAAACCACGGCTCAATTTGAATTTTTTGCTAACGAAGAAGTAATTTTTTTTTGTAAATTAGATAGTCAAAATTGGGATAATAGTGGTTACTTTTCTAAAACATACATCAACCTCCCAGAAGGGGAGCATATTTTTTATATTAAAGCTATTGACGAAGCTGGTAATCAATCAGAAAAAAGTTTTTCTTGGATTATTGATTTAACCGCGCCAGTTTCTTCGGTTAGCACCAGCGGCATTTTTAATATTTCTTCCTGGCCGGGAAAAGTAGAGGGAATTGCTTCGCCAAACAGCAGTTCAACCAGTGATTTAGTAAAAGTGGAAATTCAGGTGCAAAAAGGGTTGGGCAGTCAGTATTTGGGCTATACCACTTCAACTCTGGATTGGCTTAATTCACCTTCCTGGTTAGAAGTAATTTTAGCCAGTCATACTACCAGCACTACAGCTGCCTGGCATTTTGATTTGCCGGTTTCTTTATTGAGTGATGATTATTATTTTATTGGGTCCCGGGCCTTTGACACTTCGGGCAATTCCCAGAATGTTTCTTCAACTCGCGAATTTATTTTTGATACCACTCCGCCAGAAATAGAATTTCTTTTAACCCCGGACGTTTTAACCAATCAAACCACGGCCCAATTTAAATTTTTTGCTAACGAAGTCACAACTTTTGCTTGTAAAATAGATAACCAAGATTGGAATAGTAATTGTTATTCTCCAAAAATTTATCTCAGTTTTTCAGAAGGAGAGCATGCTTTTTATCTCAAGGCCACCGATGAAGCCGGCAACCAAGCAGAAAAAAAATATCAATGGTCTGTTGATTTGACCAGACCGACTTCTATCGTCAATACAGCCGGTATTTTTAATGCTTTTTCCTGGTTAGGAAGCGTGCAGGGAACCGCTTCGTCAAACGGTGGTTCAGTGGATGATTTA
>CAZMTM010000098.1:0-3309 GCA_964569175.1 uncultured Gammaproteobacteria bacterium
ATGCGCGTACCGGCCAGAATTTATACTGATGAAAAAATACTTGATCAGATAGAAGAAGATGCCCTAAGACAGATAGTAAATACTGCCACTTTACCAGGAATTGTGAAATATGCTTTAGCCATGCCTGACATCCATTCGGGTTATGGTCCGCCGATTGGCGGAGTAGGCGCCATGAAATATCCAGATGGCGTTATCTCTCCCGGTTTCGTCGGTTACGATGAGAATTGTGGGGTAAGATTGCTGAAGTCCAGTTATTCAGAAAAAGACGTTAAGCCCCATTTAGATAAATTAGCCACAGAGATTCAGAAAGAAGTTCCTTCTGGTTTGGGAAGAGGAAGAAAAATTAAACTTTCTGTCCAGCAGATTAATAAGATTTTGGAAGGAGGGGTTCCTAAATTAGTAGAAGGAGGATATGGTGAAAAAGAAGATGTTGAAAATTGCGAAGAAGGAGGGAGGATGGAGCAGGCAGATGCATCTTGTGTCTCGGAACGGGCTAAAAATCGAGGCAGGGATCAGGTTGGGACTCTCGGTAGCGGAAATCATTTCGTAGAAGTTCAAAAAGTGGAAGAAATCTTTGATGAAAAAGTAGCCCAAGTTTTTGGTTTGTTTAAAAACCAGATTGTAATAATGATCCATACCGGTTCAAGAGGGCTTGGTCATCAAAATTGTACAGATTATCTGCGAATAGTTATTCCAGCTTATCCAAAGTATGGAATAAAATTACCAGATAAAGAATTGGCCTGCGTTCCGTTTAATTCTCCTGAAGGTCAAAGGTTTTTTAAAGCTATGTGCGCGGCCTGCAACTATGCCTGGGCAAATAGGCATATGATTGCTTTTTATGTTAGAAAAGCATGGGAATCTGTGTTAGGGAAAAAAGGAAATTTGAAATTACTCTATGATGTAGCTCATAATATAGCTAAAATTGAAACCCATGAAGTAGATGGGCGAAATATAAGATTGATAGTTCATCGAAAAGGTGCAACCAGGGCTTTTCCACCAGGTCATCCAGATCTTCCTGAAATTTATAAAGAAGTTGGTCAGCCGGTTTTAATTCCTGGGTCAATGGGTACTTCTTCCTATATTTGCGTTGGTACTGAAAAATCAAAAGAGGCCTGGTATACGGTGAATCACGGTGCGGGCCGTATAATGAGCCGCCATGCCGCCATGCGGCGGGTTTCTGGACCAGCAGTGGTTAAAGAATTAGGATCTAAGGGAATTATTATAAAATGCCGAAGCTTAAGAGGAATAGCCGAAGAAGCGCCCATTGCTTATAAAGACGTTGACGCAGTGGTTAATGTTGTTCACCGGGCCGGACTGGCTAAAAAAGTAGCCCGGCTAGTGCCTCTGGCCGTAATTAAGGGGGAATAGGTGTTTGCTATGAAGGGAAGGTTGTGGAAAACTAATCTTGATTTATTTTTAAGTTATGGTAAGATATTACCATAACTACCATAGATAATTACCATAAGCTTAAATTATGATTTCTCTTAGGTCAAAGGTTGCTCGAAAGATATTAAATTATTTTTTTATCAATCCCGATGCCAGACATTATATCAACGAATTGGCCAGAATTTTGAATTTAGACCCTAAAAATGTTGATACTAAACTTAAACAACTAGAAAAAGAAGGAATATTGGAAAGTGAATTTTCCGGCCAGCAAAGATATTTTTATTTATCAAAAAAATATCCCTTATTGAAAGAATACCGTCAGATAGTTTTGAAAACAGTTGGTGTTGAACGGGATATAGAAAAAGCTTTACAAAAAATCAGCGGCGTGGAAGAGGCATATTTATTTGGTTCTTATGCCAAGGACAAAATGGACATATCAAGTGACGTGGATTTATTAGTTGTTGGTAGTCATTCTTCTTTAGCCGTCCAGAAAGTGATAAATAAAATTCAGCAGGAGATAGACAGGGAAATTAATGTTATTAATTTGACAAAAGAAGAATTAAAGGAGCGGAAAAGAAAAAAAGACGCTTTTATTAAACATATTTTTTCTCAGGAGATTATAAAATTGCTATGATTCGTCTTGAAAACAATTATTTTCAAAGAATTAATTTTACCGAGAAACAGATTAAACGATATTTTAGAGCCGCTAAACGAGATTTAAATATTGCTCAAAAATCTGGTATCCCGGAGGTAGTTTTTAAATTTTCTTACGATGCCTTGATAAAACTTGGTATTGCCTTGATTGCCAAACAGGGTTATAGAGTGAGAAGTATCAAAGGTCATCACATTAAAATTTTAGAGAAAATGAGCCAAATTTTGCCGGACAAAGATATTACTGTTGTGGGGAATAAGATGCGTAAGGACCGTAATTTCGATTTTTATAGCGGTGGTATTTTGATTAGCAAGAAAGATAGTCGGGAATACCTAAAATTTATTGAGGAAATATTTAAAAAAAATAAAATTTAGATAAATTAATTTTTTGTTGCTTGATTTTTAAATTGTTGTATAATATAATACGTTAAAATGTTAAAATAAATTTTTATGGCTAAAGAAAAACAAATTGGTAAAATTACCCATTATTTTGGGAAAATTAGTGTTGGGGTAATTGAGCTTTCAAAAGAATTAAAAGTCGGCGATACGATTCATATTGTTGGCGGGGATAGAGATTTTACTCAGGAAGTTACCTCAATGCAGATTGAACATCAAAGCGTTAAAAAGGCCGGGGTTGGCGAAGCACTTGGTTTAAAACTTGACCAGGCAACCAAAGAAGGGGATGTTGTCTACAAAGTAACTGAATGATAATTTTTCCATCAACATCTTATTATTATGACTAAAAGATTGGCTGGGATTCCAGAGAAAGTTTTGATTTCAAAACAACAGTGGATAATTGTTGGTTTATTGGTGGTGGTCTTTAATCCACTGCCGGCTGGTTTGATTTATGGTTTTTCTCTCTGGCGTGAGCCGGTATTTAAGAATGAGGGCAAACTAGTAATGGTTTTCTCATTGCTCTGGGGAGCCATTTCTTTAGCTCTGGCCAGAAAATATCTGGGATATTAATGATAGATTTCAAAAGTAAAATTCGTTCAATTCATGATTGGCCCCAGCCAGGGGTTATTTTTCGTGATATCACTCCGGTCCTGCAGGACCGGAAGTGTTTAAGGATTCTAATCAGCCAATTGACTAAACCCTATCTTAAAAAGAAAGTTGATGTGGTGGTGGGAATTGACGCCCGCGGATTTCTTTTTGCTTCAGCCGTGGCTTGTAAATTGGGAGCCGGATTATCTATTGTCAGAAAAAAAGGTAAACTGCCTTATAAAACCCTGCGGAAAAAATACACACTGGAATATGCGGCTAATGTTTTAG
>CAZMTM010000099.1:0-3213 GCA_964569175.1 uncultured Gammaproteobacteria bacterium
TCTGATTGCTCGGGTTTGGTCCAATAAATCTGCTGGGTAGCCGCTAACAGACCCAAAGCAATCGGCAGGTCATAAATAGAACCTTCTTTTTTAATATCGGCCGGGGCCAGATTAACTACCACCCGTTTTTTATTCCCCGGCAAAAATTTAAAACCAGAATTAATAATAGCCGAGCGGACCCTTTCTTTGGCTTCGCTAACCGCTTTGTCCGGCAAACCAACAATTTCAAACAAAGGAAAGCCGCTGCCAACATCAACTTCCACTTCTACTAATTGAGAATCCAAACCGACATTCACGGCCGATAAAATTTTTGCTAACATATAAATTTTTGATTATTATTTATAAGCAGGTCATGCGTTCCTGCGGGGGTCAGACCCCCGCGGGGGCTTCGTAGGGAGCAACGCGGGATTTAGATAATTCGGACATAACGGCCGGCGCCTAAATCTTTGAGCACTCCCTTTATTTCCAGAGCGGTTAGACAAGAAATGATTTCGCCGGTTTTAAGTTCGCTTCGCTTGACCAGTTCGTCGATGTTAATTGGTTCCTTGCTCAGAAATCTCAATAATCGTTCTTCCTGCTCTGTTAAAGAATCGGTTTTTTGTTTTTTAATAAAGGACGCTCTTACTTTTAATGCTCGCAAAATATCTTTGGGCTCGGTCACCGCTTGGGCTCCTTTTTTAATTAAATAATTTGTCCCGACCGAATTTGGTTGATAAATACTGCCGGGAACGACAAAAAGTTTTCGCCCCTGGGCCAAGGCGTAGCGAGCCGTGAGCAACGCGCCGGATTTTTGCGGCGCTTCAATCACCAAAACGGCTAAACTCAAACCGGAAATAATTCGGTTTCTAGCCGGAAAGGTTATTTTAGAAGCCGGGAAATCGGGCGGATATTCGCTGATAACCGCCCCGCCGGATTCAATAATTTTTTCGGCTAATTTTTTATGAACGGTGGGGTAAATCTTATTTAATCCCGAACCGAGCACGGCAATTGTTCGACCGTTGGCTTCCAGGGTAGCGCGATGGGCTAAACCGTCCACCCCCAGGGCCAGTCCGCTGATAATAGTTAAGCCTGCTTGGGCCAAAGCTTTAACAAAATAATCGGTGACTTGTCTGCCATAATTAGACACTTTTCGCGTGCCGACAACCGCCAGGGGATATTTTTCTTTCGGGTAAAGTTTTCCCTTGATATAAAGCTCTTGAGGTGGGTTTTTGATTTTTTTAAGTAATTCCGGATAATTTTTATCTTTGAGAGTGATTTCCATTGACTGATTTTTTAATTTTGATATAATATCTTTGCTATGGGCGGCGCGTAGTGCCGGTTCTGACCTGTCAATCAGAAACCGACGGGTGCGAATCCCGTGCCGTCCATAGCTTAAAAGTTATCCACAGTTAAATTATTGACAATAAATTTTAATATGTTATCATAGGCCATAGTTGACAGGTCAGAACCACGGCGCTATGCGCGATTTCCAAAGGTCCGTCATTTTGGCGGATTTTTGTTTTTATTACGCAGGTCTGACCTGTGTTTTTGTTATAAAGCGAGATTTTGATAATGCCTGATGTCTGGTTTTCTAGCTGAAACATCTATGGCGATTAAATCAATCCGCCAATCCCGGTCTTGGTTATAATTTTTGAATAAATAATTTTGGACCGCCCGCCTCATTTTCTTTTTTTTATAATAATTGAATTCCTGCTCGGGCGAGCCGAACTGCTCGTCTGTTTTTGTTTTAACCTCAATGAAAACGAGTTGGCCGTTTTGTTCGGCAATAATGTCTATTTCCCCGTACCGGCCGGCGATATAATTCCGGGCCAAAATCTTATAACGCTTTTTTTGTAAATAACGCGTGGCTAAATCTTCGCCTAATTTTCCTAACTTTTGCCGTTCTGTTTTCATACTACTGATTGCTAATTATCTATCCACAGGGTTACTACTACAGGGTCGGACCCTGTAGTGTTCTGTAGTATTTTAAAAATGTTATTCAAGGATTATTTTTCCTAAAATATCCTCAATTTTTTCAATACTTATATTTTCGTCTTCGGCTTCTTTAAATTGTTCCATTAAACCTTTTTTGTAAATCCATTTTGTATTGCGTCTTCCTGAATAATCACCATAACTTGAATAAGGATAATTTTTTACTTTTTTATCTTTATTTGGGTCTCCTTTATATAATTTTTCTGGATTATGATGAATATAATAAGGCAGATACAAGAAATGTTTTTCTTTTGTAACCAACGCCGCTTTATATTTCCCTTCAAAAATGGAGCCCCGTCTTTTATATTCTCTATTATAATAACCCATGTAAGCATTAACCAGACGTTGCATAAATTCGCTGATCGCTCTTTCTGTCGTTTGCTGAATCATTAAATGATAATGATTTGGCATTAGACAATAACACAAAAGTTTTATTTCATTATATAAAATATAATCTTTGTTAAACTTTATTCCTCTTGGAGGTTTGGATTGTTTCTCAAGTGGGGTAAGATAACTTTTAAGATAGTACAAAAATACTTTATAATCCTGACTATTGCGAAAAAGCAAAATATTATCCATTGTTCTGTTATAAATATGGTAAATTCCATATTTAACATAAATTCTTATTGTATTTTTTGATGGCATTTTATATTATATTTTTATCACTTTACTACAGTTACTACAGGGTCGGACCCTGTAGTATTAATCCCCACTTCCGAGGCGGGCGGAGCCGAAGTTGTAATCGGCTTTAATTTGGGCCGGAGTGCGGGCGTAGTTGTAGATGCGGACGTCATCGATTTGGCCGTTAGTCATAACGATACCATCCTCATCCTTCCCAATTTTTAAGCTAGTCCCAGAACTACCAATAGATAAATGACTAATACTTCCCCCATCTTTTACTTTTTCTACTCCATCAAGATAAAACATAGTATCTGGGATGGAAGCATTATAAATAAAGACAAAATGATGCCAAACATCATCTGGTGTATAACACTCCCACCAATTGTAATCTAAATCATTATCCTTTTCAATTAATAATCCTATCCATGGCATATCATTGTAATAAACTGCAAAACCGTCTGTTGTACTTCTTTTATTTATAAATATCATGTTTTGATTAATGGCAAATTTACCCCAAAATTCTATCGTTAAATTACCGATTATATCCAAACTACTGCCACTTCCACAATTAACATAGTCGTCTGCTCCATCAAAGTTTAAAGAATAATTTTGTTTACCGGA
>CAZMTM010000100.1:0-3163 GCA_964569175.1 uncultured Gammaproteobacteria bacterium
GTTGTGATACTTTAGTAACCAGCAGTTGTGAATTAGTTGGTCATGTGGCTGAAGCTTTAACTTATGATGCTGACAAAGATGGTACTAATGATTTAGTCGGCCAGTGGAAAATGAATGAAGCCAGCTGGGCTGGAGTTGAGGATGAGGTTAAAGATTCTTCGGGTCTGGCGGTGTTGAATGACGGCACGGCTGGGTGTAATGGAACTTGTACTATCCCGACAACCATTGCCGACGGTAAGTTTGATCGAGCCGGTAGTTTTGACGGAACGGACGATTATGTGCAGGTCCCAGACGCTGATAGTTTGGATTTTGATACAGACTCTTTCACTGTTGGTCTGTGGATAAAAACGCCAATAAGCGGGGGCGCTTTGGGTTGGGAAGGGATAGTTACAAAAGGATATAGTACTAGCGCACCGGCTCATGGATGGGGTTTTGTCCGAACAAGTACTCTTACTACTAGAATAAGATATCAGGACGCTACAGACGAAGGAGGTGCCTGGAATGCCAATATGGATACCGGAGTCTTAGTTGACGGTTGGCATCATATTGTAGTCGTTAGAGATGGAACAGAGTATTATTTATACGTAGATGGTTCGCAAAAAACAAATCAAACAAAAACGGCAGTTGATTTGACTAATGACAGTAATTTGTTTATTGGAAGCTCGGGCACTACCGGCCGTTTTATTAACGCGACCATTGACAACGTCGCCATCTACAACGTTGCCAAAACCGCCGAACAAATTAAAAAAGATTATGAGGCTGGCACCCATATTCACTGCGATGCCGAAACTAACAACTGTGGTTTGGCGTATGTTTGTCATATCTCTGGAGTTGACGATAGTAAATGCGGCAAGGAGCAGAACGACGATAGCACCTGCTGTTATACTGATACACGGGTGATTCCTTATGTAGATTATTATTACCGAATAACCTCAACCAGTGTGGCTGGCGAATCACCGGCTTCCAGTTATACTGCGGTTGACCATACGATTTGTTATCCCGCCCCGGAAGTAGAGGAAGAATAAAAAAATCTCCGGAGGTCCAACCTCCGGATACCCCTGGATACACGAGGTAAATAAATTATGGAAAAACAACTTGTTATTTTTGGCAGTAGTTTTAACCCGCCTCATTGGGGGCATTTGAACATTGTTAAAAAACTTTTGCCGGTATTAAAAAAAATGGGGTTGGAAAAAATTATTCTGATGCCCTCAGCCCAGCCGCCCCTTAAGAGCAGAGATATTGCGCCGATTGAGGATCGGCTAAAAATGACTAAAATTTTAGCCCGAACGGATTCGCGTTTGTCTGTTTCGCAGATAGAGATAAAACAAGCTGAAAAGGGTAAAAAATCATATACCATTAATACAATTAATAAACTTAAGAAAAAATATCCTGGAATAAGAATTTATTGGATTATTGGTCAGGATTCGCTTGAAGAAATTATTAAAAGGAAATGGAAAGGAGGTCTTTCTATATTATCTCAAGCCCATTTTATAGTGGTAACCAGGCCGGGGACTTCTCTGGAAATAAAAAAACTGCCCGAGAAAATTTTGAAAAAAATTAAAATTATTAAAATAAATAATCCTATTTCCAGTACCATGATTAGACAAATGCTGCGTCAGGGCCGTTCGGTTGCTAAATTAGTGCCTGGAGATATTTTAAATTATATCAAAAAGAAACATTTATATAAATAAATTGCACAGGTCTGATCTGTGCAATTAAGCGAAGCGTATGACCAGAGAAATATATCTTAACGAAGAAAAAATACCGGCTCATTTGAAAATAAGCCGGAAAAAAACTGAAAAAATTATTCAGCGAAAAGTTAAAGAAATAAAAACTTATTTTCAAAGAATCAAGTTTAAAAAAGTGGTAATTGGTCTGTCTGGTGGATTGGATTCAAGTGTTTCTTTTTGTCTGGCCAGGCGCGCCTTGGGGGCCAGAAATATTATTTGTTTGTTAATGCCTTATACAGGGGTTAATTCAAACAATAGTATAAACGATGCTTTGAATTTGGCTAAAGTCGGCCATGTTCCCAGAAAAAATATTTTTATCTTACCGATTAATAAGTCGGTTAATGCTGCCTGGCAAATGCTGAAGAAGGTTAAGGGCGGGAATTTAAAAATCAGAAAAGGCAATTTAATGGCCCGGGGGCGGATGAAATTTCTTTTTGATATGTCTTCAGCCAAAAAGGCAATTGTTTTGGGAACCGAAGACAGAACCGAGCAAGAATTAGCTTATTTCACTATTGGCGGCGATGAATGTTCGGGTATTGAACCGATTATTAATCTCTGGAAAACAGAAGTTTTCCAACTGGCCAAATTTTTAGAAGAGGTTCCGGCTGAGGTTCTTTTAAAACCGCCCTCGCCTGGACTCTGGCTTGGCCAAACCGCCGAAAAAGAGATGGGGCTGGACTATCTTAGTCTGGATATTATTCTTTCGGCTATTTATGATTTGAAAATCTCTCCAAGCCGAATAGTTAAAAAATTCGGGATTAAAAAAAATAGTATTAATTTGGTTCTTAAAAGATTAAAAATAACTGAGGGTAAAAAGCATTTACCTTATATTCTCAAGAACTAATATTCATATGAGAATCGATGCCAAAAGTTATCCACAGGGGATATTGACAAAATGAAATAATTTGGTTATATTAAAACTAATATGATCACTGCTCCTGTTGGTGCTTTTGGCATCAACAAGGGCAGTTTTTTAATTAAAGTTATAATTAAATTGTATGAACATCATTAACAAAAAAGAGAAAGTAGCCATTTATATTGACGGAAGTAACTTTTACCACTATCTAAAGGATAAAGAAATAAGTTTCCCAAGAGGGATAAAATTTGATTTCCAAGTATTTGTTAATTTTTTAGTTGGTAAACGAGAGTGTATTTCTAAAAGATATTATACTGGTGTCTTTAGAAATATTAACGATACTACAAAAAGTAAAGAATTAGTGAAAGGACAGCAAAAATTTTTATCCAAAATTGAAAGTGACGGATTTAAAATTAAGCGTGGTAGAATAATATACGACAGAGATAAACCAAGAGAGAAAGGAACTGATGTTAAAATTGCTATTGATTTAGTTGTCGGAGCAATTGACAATTTGTACGATACAGCTATTTTAGTGAGCTCTGACACAGATTTGATACCGGCCATAAAATACGTGAGA
>CAZMTM010000101.1:0-3157 GCA_964569175.1 uncultured Gammaproteobacteria bacterium
ATTTAATATATCTAACAGGAGCTCTGTTAGCTTTTTTGAACTTTAAATCATAAATTTAAAGTTATGCCTACTCCTTCAACAATTAAAACTTTAACTTTGCTGAGCGACAAACCCCGTCAATTTTTAGATTTTGACTCAATTCAGCTAAAGCTGGCTTCGCCCGAAGAAATTCTTTCGTGGTCGTACGGTGAAGTACTTAAGCCAGAGACCATTAACTATCGCAGTCAAAAACCAGAGCGGGATGGTTTGTTTTGCCAGAAAATTTTTGGACCGGTAAAAGACTGGCAGTGTGCTTGTGGTAAATATAAGAAAATTCGTTATCGCGGCATTAAATGTGACCGTTGCGGAGTGGAAGTAACCAGAAGTTTAGTCAGGCGCGAGAGAATGGGCCACATTAGTTTGGCTGCTCCGGTTACTCATATCTGGTTTTTACGTGGTGTACCCTCAAAAATAGGGCTATTATTGGATATGTCAGCTCAATCTTTGGAAAAAGTAGTTTATTTTGCTAATTTTATTATTACCGAAGTAAAGGAAGATTTAAAGAAGAAGGCTCTTGGGGAATTAGAACAAGAAGTTAAAGACAAGAAGAAGCAGTTAAAAGCTGAGCTTGGGGTCAAATCGGCCGAATATGAAAAAGAATTAACTATCTTAATTAACAGTTATAATGAGGCCCGTCGGGAACTGACGGAGATAAAGGTAAAAAAATTACTCAGTGAACTTGCCTACCGAGACCTTTCTTTAAAATACGGACATATTTTCGAAGCTAGTATTGGAGCGGAAGCAATTTTGCAGCTTCTTAAAGATATTGATCCAGCAAAATTAGTCAGAAAATTAGAGAAAGAAAAAAGACATACCATTAACCCTAATAAGCGAAATAAGTTAATTAAAAGAATAAAATATATTAAAAATTTTGTGGTCAACAAGATCAAACCAGAGTATATGATTATGAGAGTGGTCCCGATAGTGCCGCCAGATCTTCGCCCTCTGGTTCAACTTGATGGAGGCCGATTTGCCTCTTCAGATTTAAATGATTTGTATCGACGAGTTATTAATCGTAATAATAGATTAAAACGTCTTTACGAACTTCATGCGCCTGAAGTAATTTTACGTAACGAGAAGAGAATGCTTCAGGAAGCGGTTGATGCTTTAATAGATAACAAGATGCGGTCTGGCAAAACAGTAATTGCTTCCACTGGACAACGTCGACCATTAAAATCTTTAGCCGATATTTTAAAAGGTAAACAGGGTAGATTCCGACAAAATCTTTTGGGGAAAAGAGTGGATTACTCAGGGCGTTCGGTTATTGTCGTTGGTCCTCGTCTCAAGTTGCACCAATGCGGTCTGCCCAAAATTATGGCGGTTGAACTTTTCAAACCATTCATTGCCTCTAAATTAATAAAAAGGGATATAGTTCATAATGTCCGCAGTGCGAATCGTTTGATAGAACAGGGCACAGAGGATGTTTGGGCTATCTTGGAAGAGATTATCAAAGATTCTTATGTTTTACTTAATAGAGCTCCGACTCTACATAGATTAGGTATCCAGGCCTTTCAGCCAGTTTTAATAGAAGGTAAGGCTATTCAAATTCATCCCCTGGTTTGTGCGGCCTTTAATGCAGATTTTGATGGCGACCAAATGGCCGTTCATGTCCCGATTACCGAAAGGGCAAGGCAGGAAGCAAAAGAAATTATTTTATCCACCAAAAATCTTTTAAAACCAGCTACTGGCGAACCAATTGTTGTACCAACCAAAGATATGATTTGGGGCGCTTACTGGATGACCTTATTGGAAGATAAGAAAGAAGAAAAGTTTAAAATTTTTAGTTCGCCAGAAGAGGTTATTCTAGCTTACAAAGTTGGTAAGATACATTTACAGGAGAAAATTAAAGTCAGGATTTCTCTTTCTCCTTCTGGTAAAAATAGAAAAATACGTGTGCTTAGTGCTGGTAGACTGATTTTTAATTCAGTTTTGCCCTCCGGACTTTATCAAATGGATAAGGTGATAGACAAGAAGAAATTAAAAGAGATTGTCGTTCAAGCAATTGAGGTTCACGGACAAGAGGTAACAGTAGAATTATTAGATAAAATCAAAGAAATTACCCTTTCATATTTAACTTCCTCGGGGCTTTCCTGGGGCATGGATGATTTACCAAAGCTGGTTGGTAAAAAAAAGATTATTCAAGCGGCTGAGAACAAAATTGATGAAATCCAATCACAATATAATATGGGCCTGTTGGCCGAAGATGAACGTTATCTCAAGAGTATTGAGGTTTGGTTGGCGGCTAAAGATGAAATTACTGAGCTTTGTCGCAAGGTACTGCCTCGTTCGGGATCAGTACTATCAATGATAGAATCAGGTGCCCGGGGTTCCTGGACTCAACTTACTCAGATGCTTGGTATGAGAGGGATTGTTTCTTCCCCGACCGGTCGCTTGATTGAATTACCAATTAAAGCTTCTTTCAAAGAAGGATTTGATGTTTTGGAATTTTTCATTTCAACCCATGGTTCGCGAAAAGGGGTTTCTGATACAGCCCTGCGAACAGCCAGTGCCGGTTATTTGACCCGGCGCATGGTTGATGTTTGCCAGGATGTAATAATCAGTCAGGAGGACTGTGGCGATAAAGAGGGTATCAAATTGACCCGCCAGGAGAATAAAAATATGGCTGAAGATTGGCAGAGTAGATTATTCGGTCGAACAGCCGCTAAACAAATTCGTGATCCCAAGAGTAAGAAGGTTATTGTTAGGGCAAATGAAATTATAACTGCTGAAAAAGCCAAGGAGATAAATAAAGTTGACCCAGAAGAAGTTTTTATTCGTTCGGTTTTGACCTGTAAAACAAAGAGGGGTATTTGTGCTAAATGTTATGGTTATGACCTCAGTTATAATAAGCCGGTTAAAATAGGAACGCCGGTTGGTATTATTGCCGCTCAATCTATTGGTGAACCGGGCACTCAGTTGACTTTAAGAACTTTCCATACCGGAGGAGTAGCCGGCCGAGATATTACCCAGGGATTACCCCGCGTGGAAGAACTTTTTGAAGCCCGACCGGTTAAAAGAAAGGCTGTCCTGGCTAAACATGCTGGAATTGCTCGCCTGATTCAGGAGGATGAGCAGAAGAAGATTCGTATTAAATATAAAGGATTAAAACAGGAGGCTC
>CAZMTM010000102.1:0-3150 GCA_964569175.1 uncultured Gammaproteobacteria bacterium
AGCTGCAGGAAATGAACTATAAGCCGTCCCAGACTAACAAAAACAATGGCCATAAACCAACCGGCTAAAATAATAAATCTAGAAGAAAAATATTCACCGCGGAAAAAAATAAAAAGGACAATCAGCATTGTTCCGACCGAGCAGGCTAAAAATATTTCACCAAACTCTTTAGAAAAATGTCTTTTTCTGTTTAAATTGTAAAGTCCGGCCAGAGCAAAAATGCCCAACCAGACGGCGGCAATGAACAAAATTGAAATAAAAAATCTACCAAAAGGTATTTCGTAGATAACCGGTCGGAGTTCCGTTAAAGCGGTAAATCTCAAGTAATAGATAAAAATACCGGCCAAAATCAGCATTAAATAATCAACCGGAATTAAAATAGTAGAAAATATTAGATCTGTTTTTCTCATATAATATAGGGTAGACAGACTATATTAGATAACTCTATTTAGAATAGACTCTATAAAGTATATTAACAAAAACAAAGGGAATTGCAAGCCTTAAAGCTGGCAATTCCCTCATTAGTAGACCTATAAGCCGAATTCTGTTCTGTTGTTACCCTGAGGGGCATCAACAGGATGATTATTTATCTTGGCCTGATGTTACCATCAGGCTCCAACGACCTACCTTAGGTTTGGTCTTTCACTCAGGTAAGGCTTTAGCCGTTTCACCCCCGAAGTTTCCTCCAGGGCTCACCGAATACATAAAAATCTATCCGGTGCTTCTCTCCTTTCGGTTTGAAGCGTCTCTGTTCGCACCTCTATCAAATACATAACTAAGTTATGTACGACGACGGGCGTTACCCGCTACCCGGCTCCCTGTTAAATACAGAGGAGTGTTCGGACTTTCCTCTCCTCCCTGAAGACATAAATCAAGTTAGAGCAATCATCCAGTCTACTGGTAAATAGAATAACATAAATTTATCCATCTGTCAATACCCATAAGTCGATATCATTCATTTGACAAAATTAGATAAAATTTGTATAGTTTAAGTAGTTCAATAAGGGAGGTAAAATGAACAAAAGAGTAATCGCAATAAGGATATTAATTACTATCTTTTTCTTTGCGTTTGGAATAAGCATGCTGGGGCTATTCGGACTGGGTTCCCTTTTTAAATTTTCTACAACACCTCGATTATCTGAGTTCAGGAATTTCGGGATTATCTTTCTGGGCGCATCTCTATACTGGTTGATACAGACTCTTTTTATGATAAGACAACTGCGCAAACTCCGCAAAGTATTCAACAAAAAAAATTAAAAAATCTAAAAATAAAACCCGGTTTTAGCCAACCGGGTTTTCATTTTTTTATTTTAAACTACTGATAATACTAATTATTATTTACCAACATTCTCATCAAGCGCTTGATTAACCAATTTATCTGCCTCTTCGTTCTTCTCTCGGGGGATGTAATAAAAATCTATTTTTTTAAAAACTCGCGACAAATTCCATACTTTAATAAATAAAGAACCAAGTTCTTTATTTTTTATCTTATACCTTCTATTCACCTGCTCAACCATTAATCGACTGTCTGAATAACAATCAACCTCGTCAGCCCCGAGTTTTTTAGCCTTTTCTAAACCCAAAATTAAAGCCTGATATTCTGCCTGATTATTAGTAGCTCGGCCCAAAAATCTGGCATACCTCTTCATTACCTTCCTTTTGCTATTATAAATTATAACTCCAGCGGCAGATGGACCGGGATTTCCTCGCGAACCACCGTCAGTGTAAATGATAAGTTTTACCCCGCTAGAAATCCTATTTTTTACCATAACTTTATTACTTAAGCCCCGTGATTTCTAACGGGGTTCATGTTTTCTAATATCTACCACCTTCATTTGTAATTCCCGCCGACCATTCCATTGGTTAACACTTAGTTGGAAAACAACGTCTATCTTATCACCTATTTTTAAATCAGCTATTCTATGATTACAACTGAAGTAAATCATCTTTCGATTATCATCAATTACGAGCCGGCGGTGCGTGCCGTTCCGACCAACTACCGTAATATTTTTCAAATTAACTCCCTTGAGTAAAAAGTTGGGCTGGGGATTGTCCCGGCCAAAAGGTTGAAACTTTTCCAGATTCTCCTCCAAATCCCAATCAACGCTTTTTAAATCAATCTCGGCATCAATTTTAGTCTTAGCTCTAAAATCTTCGGGATTTAGCTTGTCTTCAAATATTTTTAAAAAGTATTTCTTAAATTTTTTAAAATCAGCTGGATTTTTAAGGGTAAAACCAGCAGCGCCCGGGTGACCACCAAAATCTAAAAAATACTTTTTTAATTTATTCAAAACTTCAAATAAATTAAAAAAAGACGGCGCCCTGCCCGAGGCTTTGACCCGATCTTTCTTCTGCGAAAAAGCTAGGGCCGGACGATGATAAAAATTTGCCAGCTTGCCGGCAATTATTCCCAGCACGCCTATTTTCCAATCTTCTCCTGCGACTAATAGTATTTTTTCCTCAGGGTTCTCTCCAAGATTTTTCTTTAAATTCTCTATAATTTTATCCATTTCTTTCTGTCGGGATTCGTTTAGAAAATTTAATTTGTCGGCCAACTCTCTAGCATCACCTCCTTTATCAGCCAGAAGCAATCCTAGAGCATCGTTGGCATGCCCCATCCGGCCGGCAGCGTTAAGCCGCGGGCTAATCTGGTAAGCCACCCTATAAGCATCCATACTTCCGGGGATAAAAGACGCTTTTTCTATTAAATACCGCAGTCCTAAATTCTGCGTTTTGTTTAAAACTACCAAACCGTATTTAACCAGCGTCCTGTTTTCACCTAAAATTGGCATTAAATCAGCGATCGTGCCGATCGCTACTAGATCAAGCAGCCATTTTTCAAAAGCTTCCGGGTTTGAAAAATCTTGCTGCTCTTTTGGTAAACGCGATAACATGGCCTGGACCAGCTTGAAAGCCACTCCGACACCGGCTAAATACCGAAAAGGATATTTTTCTCTTGAAAGTTTAGGATTGATGATAGCATAAGCTTTTGGCAGCTTACTTGGTTCAAGATGATGGTCGGTAACTATAACATCAATACCAGACTGATTGGCCAAATCAATCTCATCTACATTGGTAACCCCGCAATCACAGGTGACTATCAAATTTATTTTCTGCTTAATAAAATCCTTTATGGCTTTTTTGTTTAAG
>CAZMTM010000103.1:0-3122 GCA_964569175.1 uncultured Gammaproteobacteria bacterium
ATGTTCTAATTCCGCCAGGAATTCTTTGTCCGGACAGTTTTTACCATACCAAAATGGCCTTAATGATACAGGAGGAAGGCCTTATTCAAAATTTTCCCTGGACTCAGTTCACCACTTATAAAGAATTGTTTGTTGACCATCATTTTGGTTATCACTGGCTGCTCTCTCCTTTTTTAAAATTGCCCACTCCAGCCAATCTAGACGCTCTTTCGGCTGAAATTGACCCGTTGATTAAAGCCAAGCTGGCCACTGCTTTTTTTGGCGCCCTGGCCCTGCTGGCCATTTACTGGTTTCTTCGTCGGATGAAAACCAGAAAACCAATGCTCTGGGCCTTGAGTAGTCTATTAGTGGCTTCATTCCTGACCCGGCTTTCTTTAATTAGAGCTCCGGCTCTTTCAGTAGCCATTCTTATTTTAGGTTTTTATTTTATTCTAAGAAAAAAATACTGGGCTCTTTTTATTCTTTCTTTTTTCTACGTCTGGATTTACGGCGCCTGGCCGCTTATATTAATAACAGTATTCATTTACTGTCTGGCTGAGGCGATTAGACTAACCATCAATAATCGACGATTTACCATTCTCTCTTTCTTAAAGTATTTTCTGAGCAAAAATAATTTGAAACTTATCTTCTCCTGCGCCCTTGGTTTAACCGCCGGCTTAATTATTAACCCTTATTTTCCCAAAACTCTGCCTTTTTATTGGTTCCAGACGGTCAAAATCGCTATTTTAAATTATCACAGTAAAATCGGGGTGGGTATCGAATGGTATCCGCCTGATTTAGCCGGCTTTTATGTTAATATTCTGCCAGTCCTTATTCCCTGGGTAATAGCTATCGCCTGGTTCGCCACCTCCATAAAACGCCAGAAAAGTAAAACCTGGTTCTTTCTTTTTCTCTCGGCCTTCTTTTTTCTTTACTCACTCAAAAGCCGGAGAAATGTTGAATATTTTATTCCACCGGCCATATTTTTAAGTGCCACTGTTTTTAGTCAAATAGAGAAAAAAATAAACTGGTTAAAAATTAAAAATCAGCTTAATCAGCTGGTGCGCGGGTCAGAAAATATTTTCTATTTTCTGGCTACGGCCCTTTTTGTCGCTCTGGCTGGTTTTTTTCTGGTTTTTTATCTGCATTACAGTATTGACAGGGTACACCAATCATATACCAGGGGTCGCCCCCTGAATCATCTACAAATGGCTTCTCACTGGCTAAAAGAAAATGCCCAACCAGGAGAAATTATTTTTCAAAGCCACTGGGACATTTTTCCTGAAGTCTTCTATTTTAACAGCCAGAATTACTATATTAACGGACTTGACCAAACTTTTATGTATGAAAAAGACAAAGACCTCTATCAGGTCTGGTCTGATTTGGTTTTTAACAAAACCAATCCAACTCAAACAGCTAAAATTCTCAAAGAAAAATTTAATGCCTCTTATGTGCTGCTGGATAAAAATCACAAAAAATTTGCTCAACTATTAAAAAAGTCAAAATCATTAGAAAAAACTTTTGAAGATGAACAAGCAATTGTCTATAAGATAAATTTTAAAAAGTAAATTTTAGTTTATTTTTAATCTATGGCCTTAAAAGCTCCTGGACACAAAATAATTGCCGTCCTGCCGGCCTATAACGCGGCTAAAACATTAAAGAAAACCCTGGATGATATTCCCAAAGACTGGATTGATGAAATAATCCTGGTTGATGACGCCAGTCGGGATAACACCGTGGCAGTAGCCAAAAAATTAGGAATACGAACATTTGCCCATTCAAAAAATCTGGGTTACGGCGGTAATCAGAAAACCTGCTATCAAGAAGCTCTTAAATTAGGTGGCGATATTATGATTATGGTTCATCCCGACCATCAATATGACCCTGGCTATATTCCTGAACTAATCAAACCAATTATCCAGCAAAAAGCTGACGCTGTTTTTGGTTCGCGAATGCTCATTAAAGGAGAGGCTCGTCGGGGCGGTATGCCAACCTGGAAATATTTAGCTAACATTTTTTTGACTAAAATAGCTAATTGGCTTATCAAAACCAATTTGACCGAATATCATTCTGGCTTCCGCGCTTACAACCGCCAAGTTTTAGAAACTATCCCCCTTAAACTAAATTCCAACGGTTTTGTTTTTGACACCGAGATTATTGTCCAACTTAAGGTTCATGGATTCAAAATTAAAGAAATTCCCATAAAAACCCGCTATTTTAAAGATGCCTCAACAGTTAATATCTGGCAGGGTTTGAAATACGGATTGAATATTCTAGGAGTGTTGTCTAAGTTTAAATTAAATCAGTGGAAAATAAAAAAAGACCCAAGATTTTCCAAAAAATGATTATTTAAGAAATGACTATTAAAGAAATTTTTCAAAGCATTGACCGAAAAGAATGGCGATTCCTCATCATCATTGCTATTGCCTTAATAATTATTACCTCTATCCCCGCTATCTACGGATATTTAACTGCATCAGAAGACTCCCATTTTTTGGGCCTACCCTTTCTCAACCGAAATGATTATGCCAACTATCTCTCTTACATCGGGCAGGCTAAATCGGGTCATTTGTTATTTAAGGACCTTTACACCACCGAACCGCAGCCGCGGATTATCCTGAATGTATTCTTTCTCGGATTAGGAATTATTGCTAAAACTCTACGCCTCTCGGCTTTACAAATATTCCACTTATCCAGAATAGTTCTGATTCCGATTTTTTTACTGGCTATTTATCTTTTTCTCAGCCTTCTCTTCAGAAAAAAAGTTAAGAGAAAAATTGGTTTAATATTGATTTGTTTTTCCAGCGGTCTGGGTGTCTGGTTTCTACCCTGGTTATCGCATCTTTCAGCCTGGCGTCAACCGATGGACCTCTGGATTCCCGAAGCAATCACTTTTCTTACTCTTTACACCAATCCTCTTTTTATTTTTTCTTTAAGCTTGATTACTCTGGTTTTTTTCTTAATGCTGCTGGCGCTGAAAAACAAAAATTATGGCTACGCTCTTGGCGCTGGCCTGCTCGGCCTGCTTCTTTTTCAAGTTCATCCTTATCATTTTCCCACTGTTCTTATGATTCTGGGTTTTTTCTGGGTCGGGCTCTCTTTCAAATCCCTTCTCAAGGAAGGGCGAATTAACTGGCTATTCT
>CAZMTM010000104.1:0-3115 GCA_964569175.1 uncultured Gammaproteobacteria bacterium
ACCAGGCGTGGGGATATTCACCAGCCACCTGAGCCGTGCCAGTCTTCCCGGCCACTTTAATCGGCAGGGCGGCCAATCTGCGAGCACTACCCTGAGTTACGGCAGCCCGCAGGCCCTGACGGACCAAATCAATATGTTCTGATTTAATAAAATTCTTTCCGATAATCTCTGGCAAAATTTCCTTTTTCTGCCCGGTCTCGGGATTAATAATTTCTTTAACCAAGCGGGGCTGGAAAAGAGTCCCGCCATTAGCGATTACGGAAGTAAAATTAGCCACCTGTAAAGGAGTAACCAAAATATCTCCCTGACCAATGGCCAGATGGTATGTATCGCCAATATACCAGCGCTCTTTTTTTATGCTGGCTTTCCATGATGGGGTGGCCAAAAATCCTTCTTTCTCACTCGGCAAATCAATCCCTGTTTTTTCATTCAACCCAAAAAGCTGAGCGTAATGATTAATTTTCTCTATTCCCAGACCCTTAAAATTACCAACCCCTCCACCGATATAATAAAAAAAAGTGTTAACTGACTCGGCCAAGCCCTTAATTAAATTAGTTGACCCGTGTCCGCCCTGTTTCCAATCAGGGAAAAACCACTGACCCACCTCTATGCCTCCTTGAGAAAAAATGACTGTTTTTTTATTAATAATACCCTCTTCTAGAGCCCCGGCAGCAATGACTGGTTTAATAGTTGAGCCCGGAGGGTATTGGCCAGCAATAGCGCGAAAAAAGAAAGGTTTGCCGGGATTATCAACCAGAGCTTGATAATCACTTGGCGCGCCTTCAACAAACAGATTGTTATTAAAACTCGGCCAACTAAAAATAGATAAAATTTCTCCGTTTCTCGGATCCATGGCAATAGCAGCACCGGCCTGACCATGGCTGGTCCTAATATACTTAATCATGATATCACTAATTTTCTTTTGCAATCCTGAATCAATGGCCAGGATTAAATTCTGACCTGTTTTAGCCGAAGATTGGCTAACTATTCTTTCTGAACTTCCCATGGCATTAATCTCAATACGACGTTGGCCATCCTGACCTTTTAATAAATCTTCATACTGTAATTCTAATCCTGTTTTACCGATTAAATCAGTTATAGAATAATCCGGATATTGAACCAACTCCTCTGGCTCAATTTTACCAACATAACCAATAAGATGTGAAAAACGGTCAGTGGTTAAATATTCTCTTTGGGCGTTCAATTCTAAAAAAATTCCCGGCAATTCAGTCAGTTTTAATTTTAGTCTCATTGCCGCCTGATAATCTAAGTTTTCTCTAACTACTATTTGCCGCCAGGATACTTTTGGCCAATCTGGTAAACGTTCTTCAAGTTTTTCTCGAGACAAACTGACCGCAAATTGATCTTTACTGCCCTCAAGCTGATCCAGTAAAGAAAAAAGTTTATCCAGAACTTCAGCCCTTACTTCTGGTTCACGGGGCAAGTCTCCCGGGATTATCAATAAGGAAAAATGAGGAATATTTTTAACCAGGGCCTCGGCCTGACGGTCATAAATAAGACCACGGTCGGCCCTAATCCTCTCAACGCGGATTCTATTGCCTTCAGCTATGCCCCTAAAACTATTCCCCTCAAAAACCTGCAGCCAGAAAGTCCGACTAAAAATAACTAACAAACCAATTATTACTAAAATACGCAAAATGTCTATTTGATTCTTCTTTACCGGCGAGACCAACCGACTGCTCAGTATTTCTTCCGATGGCCAATAATCACCCATCTGGCGATCAGCGGAAAAATTATGTAGTTTTCTGTCTCTAATATCTTCGTCTTTTGATTGGATTGCGAACGGATCCATATATTTTCACCATCAAAAACCCCCCACTGATTACTAAACTATTAAAAATTAATGCTCCCAGAAAAGTTAACCAATAATATTTATTAAAAATAATCCTGTTATCTTGTAAATTTAAAAGATAAGCCAGCCAGCTTACCGCCAAAATAGATATTTGATAAATAAAACTGCTGACCAGAGCGAATATTAAAACACTGGGCAATCTCATTGAACTAAATTTTTTAATAAGTTTATTAGACGCTATCAAAACAATCATAAAAGTCACCAAATACAAACCAGGGACAAGAATAGAATATAAATCTAATAATAGGCCGCCGACCAGAGCGATTAAAAAAGCATATTTGAATTGGTCAAAAATTAAGAAGAGCAGCATTAAAACAAAAATCAAATTTATTAAAGTCGGATTCCAGAAAGCACCAGCTGGCCGGCGAGACAAAAAAGAAATCTGTAAAATAATTAAACAGATTAACAAAAATATTAATAAAATATATTTAAAAATGGTCATCGCCTTAAAATAAATTAACGAATAAGCACTGAGACTATTCGTAAATCTTGAAAAGATTTTAGGGGTCGAACAATTACTTCCTGAAAAACAGCGTTTGGCTTTTTGCTTATTTCAGCTATCTCACCGATGACTAACCCTCGCCTTATTTTTTCTTGTAGCCCAGAAGTAATTACCACATCGCCAGCTTTTATTTGTTTATCCCAGGGTACATATCTCATTTTCATGCTGGTTCCGTATTCTCCCTGAATTAAACCAGAAATTCCGCCTAAAGATTTTTCTGAACTAATAATGTCAGCCGCAATCAAAGAATGGCAATCAAAAACAGGCTGTAAAAATGAGATAGACTTTTCTGCCTTAATAATAGTTCCTACCAAATATCCTTTCTCATCAACTACAGCCAGGCCCTCTGTAATCCCGAGATCAGTCCCCCGATCAAGTAAAAACCAGATAAAACCAGCTTCTGTCCTTTTACCAATAATATCAGCCAGAATAAAATTGTCTTTTGATGCTTCTAAAAAATTAAGCTGCTCCCGTAAAATTTTATTCTCCTGCTGATATATCTTAAATCTAACATTTTCTTCCTTTAACCAAACTATCTCTTCTTCTAAGAGAAACTTTTGATTCTGCCAATTTTCGTTTCCAGATAAGGAATATTCTGGAACTTGATGAAAACCTCTCTGTATCGGCCGTAAAAAGAAAAATAAAATATTTCCTCCATAAGAGAAAATAAGAAACAGTAGAATAACTATAATAAAAATAATCTAAAATATTTACAATTATCTTCTCACACATAATTTAAC
>CAZMTM010000105.1:0-3052 GCA_964569175.1 uncultured Gammaproteobacteria bacterium
CGCGAAAGTTATCCCCAATGTCTTTTGTATATGTGTTGACAAGATTCTTTAAACTCTATAAAATATAGAGTATATGGAAAGATATAATTTAGCGATAATCACTAAAAAAATTTATAATTCCGGCTTCTTATTATTTTATACTAAAACATTAAGAGATATTTTAGATATAAAAAAAGAAAGCACATTGTTCAGTGTAATCAAAAAATTGATTGATGCCAAAATTTTGGTAAGGATAGAAAAAAATAAATATTTTTTAAAAGAAAAAAATATTAAAGATTTCGCTATCGCCAATTTTATCTATAGGCCTTCTTATATATCCTTTGAAAACGCCTTGAATTTTTATGGTATGCTTTCCCAGTTCCCCTACGAAATTTCAAGCGCGACAACTAAAAAATCTTTTAAAAAATCTTTTCAAGGCAAAATGTTTACCTATGCTCATTTAAAAAAAGAATTGTTCTGGGGGTATGAAAAAATGGATGACTTTATTATTGCTTCTCCCGAAAAAGCCCTCTTGGACCAATTGTATTTATCGTCCAAGGGATACAGAAAAATAAATTTAGACGAATACGATTTTAGCAAAATAAATATTTCAAAATTTAAAAAATACTTAAGCAAATACCCTAAAACAAAACAATTTCAAAAAATTATTAAAACATTAAAAACGTTTTTAAATATATGATAACAGAAGAACAGACGCATTCCTTATCCAAAAAATATAAAATCAATGAATCAATAATCCTCAGAGAATATCTGCAATTATTTTTTTTAAATGAACTTTACGTGGAAAATCAAAGCCAAAATATTTTTTTTAAAGGAGGCACCGCGCTACGCTTGATTTATGGGTCTCCCCGCTTCTCTGAAGATCTTGATTTTACGGTAGAATTAAAAGAAAAAGATTTCAATGAATTTATTCTTAAACTTTTTAAAAAAATAGAGAAAAAAGAAACGATAAATTTCAGAGAAAGAAAAACGTTCGCCGGAAAAAGATTTTTATTGAAATCTAAATCTACTTTATTTACTCACGAAACCTACGTCAGCCTTGACTTTTCGTTTAGAGAAAAAGCGGTAGAACCCCAAAAATCGATTATTAAAAGCGGTTATCCCGTCCTTTTCACTTCCTGTGTATATCATTTATCAAAAAATGAAATTTTCGCTGAAAAAATTAGAGCATTATTAACCAGAAAAGTAACTAAAGGAAGAGATATCTACGACATGTGGTATCTTCTAAACCAGGGCGTTGAAATAGACGATAAATTAATAAAAGTAAAATTAAAGTATTATAATTTAGATTTAAATGCTTCTGCCGTCCTCGAAAAAATTAAAAATTTTTCAAAAAAAGACTTTATATTAGATTTGCGCCCTTTTGTTAGTGTTAACGAAAGAAACAAATTAGGCAACTTTTTTGATTATGTTCAAGAATATTTGCAAAAAAACTTATTTAAAAATCAATAAAATCAGTTAAAAATAGCAATATTTATCCATAAAAAAATTGACCTATCGGGTCAAATTTTTTTACTACTTTTCTAAATACTATCCAAGGTATTTATCAAAAAACTCTCCTACCCTCTGCTTATATTCCAGGCGATAATCTTCAATAATTTGCCCGTGCCCGGAATTAGCCGGCGCCCAGATTGATTTAGGTTCAGAGGCCGCTTCAAAAATCATTTTAGAATGTTCAAAAGGAATTTGTTCATCCTGACGGCTGTGAATGATTAATAAAGGGATTTTAAATTCTTTAACGGCTTCTAAAGGCGAGACCTTACGCAAATCAACTTTAAAGGCCCGCCCTATCAGAATAGTCAAATTAACCATAAATCTATTCCAGGCAGCTTGTCGGCTGAAAATATGCTTGATTATTCCGTCTAATGACGCATACGGGCTTTCCACTACAATGGCTTTAATTTCGGGAAATTCGGCGGCTACCATTAATGCCACAGCTCCGCCCATAGAAAAACCAAACAAGCCAATCTTATCTTGTTCAATGTCATCCCGGGTATGTAAATATTTAATGGCTGCCGCTAAGTCCCGCTGCTCGTAAAGACCAAAAGATGAAAACGTGCCGGCGCTCTGACCCAGAGCCCGAAAATCAAAGAGAAGATAATTATATTTAGGTGAAAAAATTTCTAAACGGTTCAAGACTCTCTGACGATTGGACGGATAACCGTGACAGAGAATAATGGTTGGCGCCAGGCCGATTAAGGATTTCTGGCGGGCGGGAATAAACCAACCGCGTAATCTTAGAGGGCTGTCTGCTCGAAAACTCACCTCTTCGTATTTCAGCCCCATATCCTTAGGTGTTTTATTAATCGGTCGACGCGGCGGATGTAAATAACCATAAATTATCTTATAGAAGTGGAAAGCAAAAATACTGCCGAAAAGAGCAATCGGGGTGATAAAAAATTTAATGGTTGATTTACTCAACCGAAACGATCGGCTGGAAAAAATTTTTTCTTTTAACTCAGATTTGTTCATTATTTGTCCATATTATTATTCAGTAGATTCTAATTCTTTTAATAACCAACGCGCTTCAACCACTGCTTTCGGATTCTTTTTTGTCAATAGATTCTAGGACTTCTTCTAAAATTTGGCGGGGCTTTTCAATCTGCTCGTCTAAATCAACAGCCTGTTGTAAAATTTTAATCGCCTTTTCATGATCTTTCCTATAAAGGCTAACTCTGGCTAACTCAAAATAAATCTGCTGGCGCTCAGGAGAAAGTTCCAGAGCTTTTTGCAAAACCTTTTCTGCTTCTTTAATATAATCCTGATTATATTGCGAACCTAAATTATATAATTGACCTAAATACAAATAGTATCGAGCATCCAACGGATGTTCTTTAATATTCTTTTTATACTCAGCAATGGCAAATTCTGTGCCCCCACGCAAAACTGATAAGTCAATATCTGGTTTACTATAAGATTCGGCGATTGTCTTGGCCAATTGGGCTCTGATTTCAGGATTAGTAAAAACCGGCTTGGACAAGGATTGTTGATACCAATAAAGACCAGATTCTAAATCAAGTTTGGAAACGTGAATTGCACGGATTCCCAACCG
>CAZMTM010000106.1:0-3015 GCA_964569175.1 uncultured Gammaproteobacteria bacterium
CAGTCTTTAATTTATTTCACCCGGCGGTTAAAAAAATTGGCCTTTTAATGCTGCCGCGCTGTTTTGGTCTGGCTATCGGACAGTTTAATTTAATTGTTACTACCGTCATTGCTTCTGGTATTACTATTGGCGCGGTAGCTATCTACACCCTAGCTTTTAATTTAATCAGTTTTCCGGTTAGTATCTTTGGTGTTTCTTTAGCTATTTCTGTTTTTCCGGTTTTCAGTCAAAGCTTTGTTGACGGTAATACAAAACTTTTTGTTGCGCAGTTTTCCAAAACAGTTCGTAGAATTATCTATTTAATTGTTCCGACCACCGTTTTATTTATTATCCTGCGGGTCCAGATTGTCAGATTAATTTTAGGAGCCGGAGCTTTTACCTGGCGGGATACGGTTTTGACCGCCAATGCCCTGGGTTGGTTTGCGCTTTCTCTTTTTGCCCAGAGTTTAATACCTATTTTAGCCCGGGCTTTTTATGCCGTTCAGGACACTAAAACGCCGGTTAAAATGGCCATTATCGGTTTTCTGGTTAATATTGTTGGCTGTCTGGTCCTCGGTAATTTAATGGGAGTAATCGGATTGGCTTTAGCTTTTTCCCTGGCCTCAATAACTAATTTTGTTTTGCTTTATTTCTATCTTCATAGAAAAATTAAGGGGTTGGGGAACAGGGATATCATTTATTCTCTGCTAAAAATTGTTTCTCTTTCTATAGTGATGGCTGTACTGGTCCAGGTTATAAAAAATCGGGTGGGGCTATTGGTGGACATGCAGACCTTTGTCGGTGTTTTAACCCAGGGTGTTTGTGCGGTGATTGGCGGTGCTTTATTTTATTTGATTATTAGTTTTGTTTTTAAATTTAAAGAAGTGGAAGTAATATATGAAACCATAGTTAAGAAATTTAGACATGGATAATATTCGAAATTTTTGTATCATTTCCCACATTGATCACGGAAAGTCAACCCTGGCTGACCGTTTTTTAGAATTAACCAGAACCATTCCCGAAGAAAAACTTCAACCTCAATACCTTGACCGGATGCCTTTAGAAAGGGAAAGGGGGATTACTATTAAACTCCAGCCAGTAACCATGCAATATACCTTAGACCTTGAAAATTACACATTGAATTTGATTGATACGCCCGGACATGTTGATTTTTCTTATGAAGTTTCCCGCTCATTAACTGCGGTAGAATGGGCGATTCTTTTGGTTGATGCCAGCCAGGGTATTCAGGCGCAAACCTTAGCTAATCTTTATTTGGCTCAGAAACAGAATTTAATCATTATCCCGGTGATTAATAAAATTGATTTACCTAATCTGGATTTACCAGCCGTTAAAAAAGAATTAGCCAATCTTTTAAAAATCTCCCAAGATGAAATTCTTTGTATTTCGGCCAAAAAGGGGACCGGGGTTGAAAATGTTTTGCAAGCAGTTGTTAAAAGAGTTCCGCCGCCGAAAGACAGAGGTAATCAAGTTTTCCAGGCCCTTATTTTTGACTCGTATTTTGACGAATATCGGGGAGCCTTGGTCTACGTAAGAGTGTTTGCCGGAAAGATTGAGGCGGAGGACAAAATTAAATTTTTGGGCAGCGGTGTCACTTCTATGGTTCTGGAAGTGGGCATTTTTGGACCTGATTTAAAAAAAAGAAAAATATTATCAGCTGGCGAAATTGGCTATATCGTAACCGGCCTTAAAGATATTGAAAAATGCCGGGTTGGTGACACTGTAGCTTTAATTAATCAACCAGCTGAAGTTCTGGTTGATTATCAAGAGCCCCAGCCAATGGTTTTTGCCGGCCTTTATCTTAAAGAAACCGATAGAAAAGAACTGCTCCGTCAGGCCCTGACCAAGTTGAAACTAAATGACGCCAGTTTAATTTTTGAGCCAGAACATTTGTCAGCCCTGGGTTTTGGTTTCCGGGTTGGATTTTTAGGACTTTTGCACATGGATGTGGTTAAAGAACGACTGAAGAGAGAATATGGTCTGGATTTAATTATTACCTCACCCAGCGTAGCTTATAAGATAAAGCTGTCTGGCGGGCAGATCCAGATTATTTATTCATCCGTCCAGTTTCCTGATTCAGAGAAGATTAAAGAAATAGAGGAGCCATGGGTTAAAATTGATTTACTCACACCAGCTAAATATCTGGGAGCAATTATGGAACTGATTAAAGACTATAAAACAAAATTTGTTTCTATGGAATATATTTCTGGCGAAGACAAAGAAACTTTACAAAAGGCCCTATTGATTTATGAAATGCCCTTGGCTTTACTTTTGGTTGATTTTTATGATAAACTTAAGAGTGTTACCAGCGGCTATGCTTCATATAGTTATCAGTTGCTTGGTTATCGGCCAACCAATGTAATTAAATTAGATATTTTAGTAGCCGGCCAACCAATTGATCAATTAGCTACTATTGTTTATAAAGACCAGGCTTATCAGAGCGGTCGCCGAATTGTTAGGGCCCTGAAAAAAGTTTTACCGCGCCAGCTTTTTGAAGTTAAAATTCAGGCCGCTATCGGCAGTAAAATTTTAGCTTCAGAGAGAATCCCACCCTTGCGTAAAGATGTAACGGCTAAATTGTACGGCGGTGATGTTACCCGCAAAAAGAAATTATTAGCTAAACAAAAGAAGGGCAAGAAAAGGTTGATGAAAATGGGCAAGGTTGATATCCCGCCAGAAGCCTATCAAGCAATAATGAAAAAATAAAAAGTCCCAAAAAAAACAGTTCCGATGACCCGGTTTTTTTAAAAAGCACTTTAAACCTGAAAAAGGCAATAAAGCTGATGAGATAAGTTATTACTATGCCCAATTCATCCCATAACGTAACCGGAGCATTATATTCATACACGAACCAGAACAGGTGGGCCTGGGCCTTATTACTCATTTCAAAAAACGGCTGCTTGGAAAACAATAAAACGATAATTACTACGAAAAACACGGAAAAGCCTACAGCGGCATAAAAAAAAGCCTGTAAAAACGAATTGCGCATGCCCAAAGCCATAGCCAATTAATAAACTA
>CAZMTM010000107.1:0-697 GCA_964569175.1 uncultured Gammaproteobacteria bacterium
TTAATAATATGGTAACCAAAAGCAGTTTGTACTGGCTCGGCAGTAATCTGGCCAACCGCTAACTTATCAAAAACTACTTCTTCAAATTCAGTTACCATCATTCCCTTACTAAACCAATCCAGGTCTCCACCCTTATCTTTTGAACCAGGATCTTCAGAATATCTTCTGGCTAATTGAGCAAAATCAGCTCCTTCCATTAAGGCCTCTTCTAAAACATCATCAACCCGCTTTTGGGCTTTTTGATTATACTCTTTAATTTGTTCTTTCTCGGCGGCGGTCAATTCTCTGGGCGGGGCCTGTTCTTTAAATTCTAAAATTGGCGTTTCGCCAATCATTTCAATAGCCTGATTAACATCTTTAATACCTGGCAGTTCAACAATCAAACGCCACTCCCGGCCTACCTTGGCGGTTTGAATAACTGGTTCAGCCACACCAAAAATATTAACCCGGCGCTCAATTACGTCACGCGCCCCCTCAACTGATGATTCTCTCTGGTTAGCGGGAATTTCTGAAGTATTGGTTTGATAAATCAATTGCGTACCGCCCTGCAAATCAAGGCCAAGATGAATCTTCAAATCACTAAACCATTGGTATCCGGGGATCCAGGAAGGTAAACGCGGAATATCAATCAGCAGGGCCAGGGTAGCCAGCACTACAATCGATATAAAAATTGTCCAGAGTTTATTACGGTCCATAT